>JALORJ010000152.1 GCA_025459035.1 Burkholderiales bacterium | reverse complement strand
TGTGTCGTTGTGGTCTTCAGGGCGCTCGGCCGCTCGATCGCGGCGCCGTGCACGACAGCGCACGCCGGCACCGCGTCGAGACCGTGGTGTCTGGGGACCAAGAGACGTCTCGGACTTGCCTCGAACCTAGTGAGGCGTGAGGGTGGGTGGCAAACGGTTTGTCGCGGCCCGCTGCCCGGAACATCGCGCGCACGCCGCATCCGCTCGGCGCCGCCCCCCCGCCCGGGCGCGTCAGCGCGGCCGGCCGATGAACACGTAGAACGGCACGCGCACGCCCGGCAGCCACGGCACCGATCCACGCCGCTCCAGCTGCACGAGCGTGCGGCAACGGTGCGCGAGGTATGGCAGGTGGTCGGGGTTCGGGCGCACGCCGTCGTGGCCGAACCACATCGGCCAGAAGTGGCGCGTGAAGGCGCCGTGGCGCTCGAAGCCCGGCGGCGGATCGCGCCGCGACACGTGGAAGTCGGCGACGGCCAGCACGCCGCCCGGCGCCAGCATCGCGAGCGCGTGGTCGATCGCGGCGTACCAGTCCGGGATCATCGTCAGCGCGTACGACAGCACGACCACGTCGGGGCGCGCGTCGGGCTGCCAGCGTGTCGCGTCGGCGTGCGCGACGTGCACGCCGGGGTGGCCGGCCGCGCGCTGCCGCGCGACCGCGAGCAGCGGCTCGCACAGGTCGACCAGGTCGATGCGCCGGCACTGCGCCACGCGCGGGCCGAGCAGGTCGAGCAGCGCCCCGGTGCCGGCGCCCAGTTCGACGACATGCGCGTCGGGCGGCAGGTCGAGCAGGTCGACCAGCAGCCGCTTGCCGTGCAGCAGGTGCTCGCGGGTGCGGTCGTACGCCGCGGCCTGCGGGCCGTAGAAGCGGTCGAGGCGGTGCGCGTGCGTGCCGCGGCGCGGCTGGCCGGCCAGCAGCCGCCACAGCACGCGCACCTCGTCGCGCACAGTCTCGATCACGCTCGCCCCCTGCGCGACGGCATCACGCCGGCAGGTCGGCGATGTGGAAGCCGGCGTACGTGTTGACGCGGTCGCGCCGCGACAGCCGCCGCGCCTCGTCGTCGTGCAGCGTCAGCAGCGATCGCAGCGGCACGCGTTCGCGGCCGCGGCGCACGCGCGTGCGGTCGAGGTAGCGCGGGTTCACGTGCGCGGAGCGGAAGATCGCGCGCGCCCCCGGGGTGGCGCGGTCGAGGATGGCCTCCCATTCCTCGGCGAGCGCATCGGGGTGGCTGCTCGCCATCCAGTCCATGTGGTCGAGCAGCACGAACTTGGAGATGCGATCGTGCGTGAGCTTGAGGAACTCGGTCACCGTCAGCGTGTGCGGCACGATGCACTGCGCGAGCCCGGCCTTCAGCTGCGCGAAGCCGTCGGGCTTCAGGTACTCGGGGCAGCAGCGCGCCGAGTAGCGCCCGCGCAGGTAGACCTGCCAGAAGTGGTTGTCGGCGACCGGCAGCTCGCGAAACACGTGGTCGATCGCCGCGCGCACGTAGCCCGGCACGCCGCCGGCGTGCTGCGCCTGCACTTCCTTGCGCTGCGGATACGGCACGCCCAGCAGCGACAGCGTCAGCTGGCGCGACAGCACCCACTCGACCGGCCGGCTCCACAGCACCGGGCGGATGCGCTGGTCGTACAGGCGCCGCTGCTCGTCGAGCGAACGCGCGTCGAACAGGTCGCGGATCGCACGCCCCAGCGTCGGGCGCACCTTCAGCCAGCCGCGGAAGCCGCGCGCGACCAGCCCCGACAGGCCGTGGAAATAGAAGCTGCCGGCAGGATCGCGATGCGTGAACCACGCGGTGCGCCGGTCCCAGAACGCCTGCGCGAACGGCGACAGGTCGGCGCGCAGGCGGTCGCGGTACAGCGCCGCGAATCCGGCATGGCGGCCGGTGCCGAAGAGCTGGAAGAAGTCCGCGTGGTCGAGATGGCGAATGCCGGCGAGCTTCAGTTCCAGCAGCGCGGTCTGGCGCGGGTTGGCGTCGACGGCGTGGATGCGCTTCGGCGCGCACAGCGCGTAGTCGAGCACGTTGCAGCCGGCGCTGGTGATCACGAGCATCGAGTCGTCGGGGCCGATGTGCAGCGCCTGGCGGTCGACCGCGGGGTCTTCCCAGCAGGTGTTGTAGACCAGGCTGCGCGCGTAGATGGCGTCGAACACGCGAGCGTCGAGTCGGTCGAGCAGGCTGGGCGAGTCGGGCTTCAACGCGGCTCCGGAAGGCGGCAGATGGCGCCGGAGTCTTCGCAGTGCGCGTGACGGGGCCGTGACGGGCATGTGGAGATTGCGCGACGGCATCGCACCGATGCCACGGCACGGCCGCGGCCGCATTGCTGCGACGCCGCGCGCGCGCGACCATCACCGCTTCGTGTCAGGAGACCGCTCGATGTCCGCTTCCACCGATCGCCGCCGTTTTCTTCAGCTCGCGTCCGGGTTCGGCCTTGCCGCCGGTACCGGGGCGCTGGCCCCCGCCGTCGCCGCGCCGAGCGCCATCGCCCCGACCGCGCACGACGCGCTGGTCGTCATCGACGTGCAGAAGTGCTTCGTACCCGGCGGCTCGCTGGCCGTCACCGACGGCGACGCCGTCGTGCCGGTCATCAACGCGCTGGCGAAGAAGTTCGACAACGTCGTGCTGACGCAGGACTGGCACACCGCCGATCACATGTCGTTCGCCTCGTCGCACGCCGGGCGCAAGCCGTTCGAGACGATCGACGTCTACTACGGCAAGCAGGTGCTGTGGCCCGACCACTGCGTGCAGGGCACCGAGGGTGCCGAGTTCGCGCCGGGGCTCGACATCCCGCACGCGATCGTCGTCGTGCGCAAGGGCATGCGGCCGAAGGTCGACAGCTATTCGGCCTTCTACGACGCCGACGGCCGCACCGCGACCGGGCTCGGCGCGTACCTGAAGGCGCGCGGCATCCGCCGGCTGTACTTCGCCGGGCTCGCGACCGACTTCTGCGTGGCGTGGAGCGCGATCGACGCGCGCCGCGACGGCTTCCAGGCGGCCGTGGTCGACGATGCCTGCCGCGGCATCGACCTGAACGGGTCGCTCGCCAAGGCGTGGGCGGACATGACGAAGAAGGGCGTGAAGAAGGTGGTCAGCAGCGACTTCGCGTAGGGGGAGAGGCGGCGGGACGCGTTCGGCGAGTCACCGCCGCTCCCTCCGCGACCTCCTCTCGAGCGCCCCGGCCTCGTGGTCGGTCGCCCGCGCGGATCGGCTTGCCGTCGATCCCCGCCTGACGGCGGGGCCCCTCGCCGGGTGCCTCACCGCGCCACCCAGCCGCCCGACACCGGAAACACCTGGCCGACGAAGCAGTCGATCGCGTCGGCGGCCAGCATCGCGGCAACCAGTGCGTCCTCGCGCGCGCGCACCAGTCGGCCCAGCGGAACCTCGCGCGCGAGGCGTTCCTGGAACTTCGGGTTCGCTTGCAGTTGCGGCGGGAAGTAGGTCGGGTTGTCGACGAAGTTCTGCGCGATCGCGTTGACGCGGATGCCCTGCGGCGCGAGTTCGACGCCGACGGCCTGCACCCACGCCAGCTGCGCGCCGCGCGCGGCGCTGTAGGTCGAGCAGCGCTTCATGCCGCGCAGCGCCGACGCGCTGCCCATCACCACGATGCGCCCGCGGCCGCGCGCGACCATGCCCGGCACGGCGGCCCGCGCGAGGCGCGGCAGCGGATCGACCAGATGCGCGAAGGTGTGGCGCCATTCCGCGTCGTCGACGTCGACCACCGGCGTCGACGGCGCCGGCAGCGCGAGGTTCGCGATCAGCACGTCGATCGGCCCGGCGTCGCGGACGACGGCTTCGGCGGCATCCGGTGCCACCAACGCCTGATCGCTCGCGACGACCTCCGCCCCCAGCTCCGCGAACACCGCGCACAGCGCCGGTCCCATGAAGTCCTGCGCTTGTGTGACCAGCGCGCGGCGGCCTGACAGGTCGAACGGACGATCGGACATCGGGCCCTCGCGGCGACGGTGGGACGAACGTGAATCTGCACCGCGAATTGTGTGACCTCTGCACTCGTCGCGTCGGCGCGCGGTTCGTACGGTCGAGCCGTGTTCCGCGGCAAGGCACCGGCGGGCCGACGACTCGTGTGCCGTCGCGGCCGATCCCGACGACCGGCCCCGCCGTGGATCACCGTGACCCATCCACTCCCACGAGACCCTCTGTCATGCCTCGCCTGCCTGCTGCTTCCCTGCTGTCCGCCGTCGCGCTCGCCGTCACGGCCCTCGCGGCTCCGTCGTCCCACGCCCAGGTCGTCGATGTCGGGCTGAACGTCCCGTGGGCTGGCGACACGCCGGCCTCGACCGGTTCGCCGTGGGTCAACGCCCGCTTCCTCGATCTCGGCTTCACCGCCGGCACCGACTTCGACGGCGTCAAGAACTGGGTCGAGCTGCAGATCACGACCACGCAGAACGACGTGCCCCCCGCGCTGACGCCCGCGGAGATCGCGGCGGCCGGATTCCCGCTGCCGCAATACCAGAACCTGACGGAGGTCGTGGGCCTGGGCAACCTGACCGGCGGCGAGTACGTCAACACGATCTGGTTCAACTTCAACCCGGCGCTCGACATCACCAAGCTGGAGGTGTTCAACCCGGGGTTCCCGAACGCCGGCGCGGGCATCACCGCGGCGACGATCGGCACCGACATCCATCCGGTCGGCGACAGCGGCCTGTACGACATCTCGATCTCGTTCGCCGGCGCCAACCGTCTGGGCCCGGCGTTCACCGAATACACGAAGCTCGTCTTCCGCTACGACGGCGGCAACACGAACATCGATCCGTCGGACTTCCTGTTCTTCTCGACGCCGCAGGACGACGACGGGGTCGGTCCGTTCGTGGCGACCGCATCGGTGTTCCGCACCGGGCCGAGCGGCGTGGGCTTCATCGCGTCGAACGTCCCCGAGCCGTCGACCTGGGCGCTGGTCGCGCTGGGGCTGGTCGGCACGGGACTGGCGCTGCGGCGTCGCACCGGCGCCTGAGGGGGCCCCGGCGATGCGCAGACGCGCATCGCCGGGCCTGAAAACACGAACGGCACCCGAGGGTGCCGTTTGTGTGTGTTCGACGACCGGGGCGACGGGGTCGCCCGACCGGTGGCCGAGCGGTCAGCCGCGGCGAGAGCGACGCAGCGACGCGCCGACGCCCAGAAGCCCGAGCGCGACGAGCGCGACGGACGACGGTTCCGGCACGGCCGTGAAGACGCGGATGTGATCACCCGGGTCGGTCGCGGTCCAGCGAATCGTCACCGTGTTGCCGGCGAAGGTCGCGGAGTCGGTCAGCGGTTCGAGGCCGGTGTTGTTGACGTTCAGGTACGTGACGCCGTTGCCGGAGATCAGCCCGAACGGCGTGGTGTTGGCCACGTCGGTGTCGGTCACGTTGATGCCGATCACGGGGCGGTCGAACGTGATGACGGCGTCGATGCTTCCACGACCCTTCGGGTCGAAGAAGATCATCCACGACTGGAAGTCTCCGGTGCCGTACTCCTTGATGAAGTACAGCGTGTCGTCGTCGTCCACCTGGCCCGCCCCGACAGGGGCATTGTTGACCCCGAGCCAGTCCGCGAACGTGAATCCGGGCTGGGTGATGACCGCGGTCGGATTGGCAGCCGCCTGCGCCATGCCGGCCGACAGGCCGAGCAGCGCGGCAGCCACGAGGCTGCGCTTGAACATGTGTGTCTCCTAGCGAGGAAGGAACACACCGGCACCGGGACATCCGGACACCGGAGGGGCACGAAAGCATCGGGGGCACGCCTGCACGGTCCGGCGCACACCTCGCGACTGATCGCGTTGTAAAGGCGACATCCTCACAACGTCAACGCTTTTTTCATGACGGTGCGGCAGTGCAGCGCGTGCACCGTCTCATGGCGTTCCGGCCCCCGCCCGGCCGCCGCCGGGGGCGTGCTGCAGCACGCCGCTCCAGATCGCCGCAGCGGCGGCGCGCGTCTCGACGCCGAGTTTCTCGAACACGTTCTCGAGGTGCTTGTTCACGGTCCGCGGGCTGATGCCGAGGATGTCGGCGACGTCGCGGTTGGTCTTGCCCTTGCCGACCCATGACAGCACTTCCATCTCGCGCTGCGTCAACGCGTAGCGCGCGCCGACCGGCGCGGCCTCGGCCGGGTCGATCGCGCGCTCGGCCAGATGCACGATCAGGTGGCCGCTCGCGTGACGGCCGACCAGGCGCACGACCAGGCTGCCGTGCGGCCGGTCGACCAGCATCGACTCGCCGTCGGCCTCGGCGGCGCCGTGCGACCGCGCCCAGGCCAGCACGCGATCCGGCAGCACGTCGTTGCCCGGCGCCGCGGCAGCCGACGCCGCCGCGGCGCCGTCGGCCGTGAAGTAGCGCGCCGTCAGGGCGCGCGCCGAGCCGCTCGCCCACACCGCCCCGCCGTCGCGCGCCTCGACGACGACGATCGCGAGCGCCGCGCCGTCGATCGCCGCGCGCGCCTGCTGGATGCGCTGCGCGGTGCGCAGGTGCGCCCGCACCCGCGCGACGACGACGTCCGGGTCGAGCGGCTTGGTGACGTAGTCGACCCCGCCGGCCTGCAGCCCGCGGATG
>JALORJ010000151.1 GCA_025459035.1 Burkholderiales bacterium | reverse complement strand
CTGCTCGAGCACCCAGCCCAGCTTCGTGCGCGGATAGGCCTTGGTGAAGAAGGCGTTCTGCACGAAGCCTTCGGTCGCGGCGCGCCCGTCCGCGCCACCGATCGACCCGGCGAGGTCGTACAGCCCCTGCGGGGTCAGGAACGACCCGGCCTCGCGCGCCTGCGCTTCGGACCAGCCGGGCACCGTCACGACGGTCGGGGCCTGATCGATCAGCACCAGCTTCGACACGCGGTCGCCACCGAACTGGTCCCAGTAGCTCCACACGACGGAGCAGCCCATCGAATGCCCGCCGAGCGCGATGTCGGTGAGGCCGAGCGTGACGATCACCTTGCGCAGATCGAGCGCGAGGCGCGCCACGCGGTAGCCGTCGGCCGGCTTGTCGGAGTCGCCGTGCCCCCGCATGTCGACGGCGATCACGCGGTAGCGGTCGGACAGGCCCGCGAGCTGGTCCTCGAACATCGCGGCGGTCTGCGACCAGCCCGGCACCAGCACCAGTGGCTGACCGCTGCCCTGCTCGATGTAGTGGATGCGCACGCCGGTGGCGAGCTGC
Source organism: Burkholderiales bacterium (assembly GCA_025459035.1). Lineage (GTDB taxonomy): Bacteria > Pseudomonadota > Gammaproteobacteria > Burkholderiales. Next base: position 6,045 of record JALORJ010000151.1, on the reverse strand, counting down.
ACGAAGCCGCGCCGACGCGCACCGTCCTGGGCGCGCGCAGGCACGGTCCCGGCGGCGACGGCGCCGAGCACCGCGCTCGCACCGGCGGTGCGAAGGAAGCGGCGGCGACGCGGTTGGTCGACGGCGGACGCAGCCGCCGGCAGGGCCGCACGTGGCGACCGGTCGAAAATCGACATGGAACTCCTCCTCGGTGACGGCGCCGGTCTCGGGACGGACCGGTCGGCCGGTGCGGGCGTCAGTGCGACGCTTTCTGCGACAACAGCAGGCGGAACTGGCGCAGGTAGCGCAGCGCCTCGATCGAGCGGCTGCCGTACCAGCTGGTGAACGCCCCGTCGATCAGCGACAGATGCGGATGCATGCCGGTGGGCAGCTCGGCCCGCAGGTCGGCGAAATGGCGCTCGCCGAAGCTGTACGGCTCGGTCGACAGCAGCACGTGCGCCACGCCGCGCACCGACGGACCGTCGAGATCGACCGACGGATAGCGCGACGTCGCGGGCTCGGGCAGCGTGTCCCAGCCGACCAGCGACAGCATCCGCGAGATGTATGTGTCGCGCGCCACGGTCATCCACGGCGACTTCCAGATCAGGTACAGCACGGTCTCGCGCGGCAGCTTCGCCATCTCGCGGCGCGTGAGCGCGAGTTCGTCCTCGAACGCGGCCACCAGTTCTTCGGCGCGCGCCTCGCGCCCGAAGATGCCGCCGAACATCCGGAACAGACCGATGTTGTCCTCGGGGTCGATCGGGTGCGTGACGACGATGGAGGGCACGAACGTCGCCAGTTCGTCGACGATGCCGCGCGGGTTCTCGTCGACGTTGACCACGACGTGCGTGGGGCCGAGCTTGCGGATCTTCGGGATGTCGACGGTCTTGGTCCCGCCGACCTTCGACACACGCCGCACCGGGCCCTTCGGATGGATGCAGAAGCCGGTGCGACCGACGATGCGGTCCTCGAGGCCCAGCGCGAACAGCAGTTCGGTGAGGCTCGGCACCAGCGACACGATGCGCACCACGCCAGTCGCTGCGGGGTGCGCGTGCCCGGCAGCGTCGGTCCAGCTCGGTGCCTGTGCGTCGTCCGTCATGGAAATCTCGCTCGTCTCGGGTGTCCGGGCGCCGCGCCCGGGCGGGCGACACGGGGGCGCGACGGCCGCCCCCGCTCGCGAACGCGGCTGCACTCTAACCCGCGTCACGCGGTTGCGACAGCACCGCGCCGGCCGGCCGGCGAAGCCCTGCGGTAGCCTCGGCGAATGTCGCAGAGCCCTCGCGCCGCCCCCGCGCCGTCGCGCACGCGCCGCCTGCTGAACCGCGTCGTGATCCGCCCGCTGAGCTGGACCCGGCTCGTGTCGTGGCGCCAGTGGCTGCTGGTCGGGGTGCCGATCGCGATCGCGGTGGCGATCGGTCTCTGGGTGGCCGCGACGCTCGTGGAGCCCGCGCCGCCACGCCGTGTCACGATGGCCACCGGCCCCGAGGCGGGCGCGTACGCCGCTTTCGGCGAGCAGTACCGCGCGCTGCTCGCGGAGGACCGCGTGACGCTCGACCTGCGCCCGACTGCCGGTGCACGCGAGAACTGGAAGCTGATCGGCGAAGACGCGAACGCCGCGGTCGACATCGCGCTGATCCGCGGCGGCATCGGCACGCCCGAAGAAGCCCCGCATCTCGAGTCGCTGGGCGTCGTCAGCTACGAGGCCCTGTGGGTGTTCTGCCGCGGCAAGGCGATGCTCGACGACCTGCCTGCGTTGCGCGGCCGCACCATCGCGATCGGTGCGAAGGGCGCGGGCACGCGCCGCCTCGTGCGCAAGCTGCTGGGGGCCAACGGCATCGGCGACGACGACTTCACGGCGCTCGAGATCGGTGGCGTCGAGGCCGCGACCGCGCTGCTCGAAGGTCGCGCCGACTGCATCGTGCTGCTCGAGCCGCCCGAGGCCGGGCTGCTGAAGGCACTGATCTACAGCCCGGACGCGCAGCTGGTCGACTTCTCGCGCCGCGCCGACGCGTACACCAAGTTGCTGCCGTTCCTGACCAAGGTCGTGCTGCCCGAAGGCGCCAACGACCTCGAGGACAACCGCCCGCCGAAGCCGGTGACCCTGCTCGCGGCGCAGACCGAGCTGGTGGTGCGCGACACGCTGCATCCGGCCATCCGCACGCTGCTGCTGCAGGCGGCGGCGAAGGTGCACTCGGGTGTGGGCATGTTCAACGCGGACCGCGAGTTCCCGGCGCTGCGCACGCTCGACTTCCCCCTGGCCGAGGAGGCGCTTCGCTTCCACGCCGGCAGCCGCCCGTTCCTGCAGCGCTGGTTGCCGTTCTGGGTCGCCAACCTGGTCGACCGGCTGATCGTGTTCCTGGTCCCGATGATCGCGATCGCGCTGCCGCTGGTGCGCGTGCTGCCGCCGCTGTACGCGTGGAGCGTGCGCCGCCGGATCTACCGCTGGTACGGCGAGCTCATGTACATCGAGAACGAGATGCTGCGCGACCTGTCGACCGGCGAGACCACCGACTTCGCGGCGCGCCTGGACTGGATCGAGCACGAGGTCCACCAGCTGCACCCGCCGCTCGCGTACGCGCACCAGCTCTACCAGCTGCGCCAGCACATCGACTTCGTGCAGGACAAGCTCGGGCTGATCGCGCAGCGGGCGCAGGACGCACCGGACGCGGTGCCGGTGCCGGCGACCCGGGCGCAGGGCGCGGATGCCGACGCCGTCGGTGGCGCTGCAGCCGCCGGCAGCCTCGATGCGCCGGGGATGTGACACGCGGCGGACTTGAACTCGGCCGGGTCGGCGGTCTACAACCACGGACCCCCCACCCACGGGGGCAGACGGACGGCGGGTCACGAGCCTGCACGCGCCGCACCCACCTTTCCAGGAGGATGTCCATGCATGACCTCGTCATCCGTCGCGGCACGATCGTCGACGGCACCGGTGCTCCGCGCTTCCAGGCCGACGTCGCGATCGACGGCGGCACCATCACCGCCGTCGGCAAGCGCCTGGGCCCGGGTCGGCGCGAGATCGACGCGCTCGACCGGCTGGTGACGCCCGGTTTCGTCGACATCCACACCCACTACGACGGTCAGGCCACCTGGGATCCGGCGCTGACACCGTCGTGCTGGCACGGCGTGACCACCGCGGTGATGGGTAACTGCGGCGTCGGCTTCGCGCCGGTGCGCCCGGGCGCCGCGCCGGCGCTGATCAACCTGATGGAAGGCATCGAGGACATCCCCGGCACCGTGCTGTCCGAGGGCGTCGCGTTCGACTGGGAGACCTTCCCCGAGTACCTCGACGTGCTGAAGCGCACGCCCAAGGAGATCGACCTGTACGCGCAGGTGCCGCACGCGGCGCTGCGCTTCTACGTGATGGGCGACCGCGGCCTCGATCACACCGAGGTGCCGACCGACGACGAGATCGCGCGCATGGGCGTGCTGCTCGAAGAAGCGCTCCACGCCGGCGCGGTCGGCTTCACGACATCGCGCACCACCAAGCACAAGGCCGCCGACGGCCGCATGACGCCGAGCCTGTCGGCCGGTGACCGCGAGCTGATGGGGCTGGGTCTGGCGATGAAGCGTGCCGGCCGCGGCGTGCTCGAGGTCAATTCCGATTTCGGGCCCGGCGAGTTCGACGTGCTCGAAGCCGTGACGCGCGCGTCGGGGCGACCGCTGTCGGTGCTGATCGTGCAGTTCAACAGCGTCCCCGAGCGCTGGCGCGACACGCGCGACCGCGTGCATGCGGCGCGCGAGGCCGGGCTCGACGTCACGATGCAGGTCGGCACGCGCCCGATCGGCATGATGATGGGCCTCGAGACCACGATCCACCCGTTCTCTTCGCATCCCGCGTGGACCGCGATGCGCGACCTGTCGCCGCGCGCGCGCTTCGACCGGCTGATGCGCGACGCCGACCTGCGCCGCACGCTGGTGCAGGTGCGCCCGGACGACGCGCACACGCGGATGATCGCCGAGGCCCTGGCGAAGACCTACGTGCTCGACGCCGCCTACGACTACGAACCCGACGTGCGCACCAGCCTCGCGGCACGCGCGCAGGCCACGGGTGCCGACCCGTGGCAGCTCGCGCTCGACGCGATGCTGGAAGACGAGGGCCGCCGCCTGCTCACGTTCACGTTCGAGAACTACGCGTGGGGCGACCTCGAAGCGGTGCGCGAGATGATGGACGACCCGTGGAGCGTGATCGGGCTGGGCGACAGCGGCGCACACGTGTGCACGATCTGCGACTCGAGCGCGCCGACCTTCCTGCTCACGCACTGGGCGCGCGACCGCAGGCGCGGGCCGAAGCTGCCGCTGGAGTTCCTCGTGCACAAGCAGACGCAGGCCTCGGCGGCGAGCTACGGCTTCACCGACCGTGGCGTGATCGCCCCGGGGCTGCGCGCGGACCTGAACGTGATCGACTTCGACCGTCTCGCGGTCACGCCGCACGAACTGGTCTACGACCTGCCGGCCGGCGGCAAGCGCCTGGTGCAGGGCGCGACCGGCTACGTCGCGACGATCGCCGCGGGCCGTGTGCGCGGCGAGGGCATCACGCGATGAACGCACCGGCCGCGCCTGGCGCGCTGCGCGGCGGCCGCGACCATCCGTCGCTCCCGGCGCTCGAGGTACACCCGCTCGGCCCGGGCTTCGGCGCGCAGGTACGCGGGCTGGATCTGCGCGAGCCGCCGACCCCCGAACTCGTCGCGACGATCGAGACGCTGATGGCGACGCACAAGGTCATCGTGCTGCCCGACCAGGCGATCGACGACGACCAGCAGATGCGCTTCTCCGCCGCGATCGGGCCGCTGGAGCCGACCCCGGCCGTCGTGCACAAGGAGCGGCACCGCCTCAAGCACACCGAGATGGTCGACATCTCCAATCTCGAGGTCGACGGCACGATCAAGGCCGCCGACGACCGGCGCCGCATGTTCGACCTCGGCAACCGGCTGTGGCACACCGACAGCAGCTTCAAGGCAACCCCCGCGAAGTACTCGCTGCTGCACGCGCGGGTGATCCCGCCCGCCGGCGGCGAGACCGACTTCGCGGACATGACGGCCGCGTGGGACGCGCTGCCCGCCGGCCTGCAGGCGACGCTGCGCCCGCTGGTGTGCGATCACTCGATCATGTTCTCGCGCGCGCTGATGGGCTTCGCCGACTTCACGCCCGAAGAGGCCGCGGGCTTCGCGCCGGTACCGCAGCGGCTGGTGCGCCGCCATCCCGCGACCCGGCGCGAGAACCTCTATCTCGCCTCGCACATCGGCGGCATCCACGGCTGGCAGCGGCCCGAGGCGATGCTGCTGGTGCGCGATCTGATCGAGCACGCGACGCAGCGCGAGTTCATCTTCCGCCACTCGTGGGCCGTGCACGACCTGGTGATCTGGGACAACCGCTGCACGATGCATCGCGGTCGGCCGTTCGAGGACAAGGTGCACGTGCGCGACATGCGGCGCACCGCGGTGCAGGACGTCGCACCGACGCTGGAGCAGCCGCACTGAGCGCCGCGACCGCAGGCGCGGCGACGCTGCCGCACGCGCGGCCACCGATCACCGTGCGGCGCGCCGACCCACGCGACGCCGCCGACGTCGAGACGGTCGTCGCCTTGCTCGACGCCTACGCGCGCGACCCGTTCGGCGGCGCCCACGCGCTGAGCGACGCGGCGCGTCAGGCCCTGGGGCCCGCGCTGCGTGATCGCCCCGGAATGCATGCGCTGCTCGCGTTCGACGGCGCAGCGCCGGTCGGGCTGGCGATCTGCATCGAAGGCTTCTCGACCTTTGCAGGCAAGCCGCTGCTGAACCTGCACGACCTCGCGGTGCGGGCCGACGCGCGCGGACGCGGCGCAGGGCGCGCGCTGATGGACGCCGTGGTCGCCCTCGCGACGTCGATCGGCTGCTGCAAGGTCACGCTGGAAGTGCTCGAAGGCAACACGACTGCGCAGGCGCTGTACGCGCGCGCAGGCTTCGCGCCATACGCGCTCGACGCGCAGCACGGGCGGGCCACCTTCTGGCAACGATGGATCGCGGCCGACGCAGCGGTCGGCGACATCGCGCCGAAGGGTGCGCCGCAGTCCTGAAACGACACCGC
>JALORJ010000150.1 GCA_025459035.1 Burkholderiales bacterium | reverse complement strand
GAACGCGAGATCGGCGTCGCCGCCCAGCAGGCCGGCGATCTGCTCGATCACGAACCCTTCCCACGAAGCCCCTGCGATCGGGTGTCCCTGCAACGCGCTCACGTCTTCCAGCCCGAGCAGCGCGTGCACCAGTCCGCTGTCGGTCACGTACAGCTTCGGGGACTTCACGAGTCGCTTGCCGAGATCGGCGTGCAGCGGCTCGAGGCGCCGCACCATGCGCGCGGCTTCGAGCACACCCGTCCAGCGTGCGATCGTGGGGCCGGTGACGCCGAGTGCGCCGGCGATGCGCGACAGGTCCGCGAGTTGTCCGTGCTGGTGCGCGAGCATTCGCCACAGCCGCCCGAGGTCCGTGGGCGACAGCCGCAGTCCGAACTGCGCGATATCGCGTTCGAGGAACGTCCGCGTGAAGTCTCGTCGCCACGCGTACGAGCCCGCTTCCGACGCGGCCAGGTAGCTCTCCGGGAACCCACCGCGGGACCACAGATCGAGCAGCCCGTCGAAGCCGGTCTGCACTTCGTCGACGAGCAGCGGCTGCATGTCGATCATCGCGAGCCGGCCGGCGAGCGTCTCGGCGCTCTGGCGCAGCAGCTCCGGCGCGGCGGATCCGAGGAGCAGGAACCGCCCGGGGCGTCGCGCAGCATCGATCTCGACGCGCAGCATCGGAAACAGGTCGGGGCGACGCTGGACCTCGTCGACGATCACGAGGCGGTCGCGCTGACGCGACAGGAACAGCGCGGCGTCGTCGAGCTTCAGAAGATCGGCAGGATCCTCGAGGTCGAGGAACACGGCGCCAGGATGCGTCGCCGCGACGCGGCGCGCGAGCGTGGTCTTTCCGACCTGGCGTGCACCGAGCAGTGCCACAGCCGGCGAGCGGGACAGCGCCGCGGTCGTGCGGCCGAAAGCGACACGATCGAACATCCTTGTATTTCGAAAACCTGACGTTCGAACTGCAAGGATGTCTGTGGTGCCATCCGCGCGTCAGTCTGAACTTGTCCCGACGAACCGAATACTCGTCGTGATCACGGGTGTGCGGTCGATACCCGCCCCGGGCTCGGACTCGCCGCGGGGCCCCTCGTCAGGTCGCTCAGCCTCTGCCCACAAACGGCATCTTCGTCGCCATCACGGTCATGAACAGGACGTTGGCTTCGGGGGCCAGGCTGTCCATGTAGAGGACGGCCTTGGCGACGTTGGAGACGTCCATCAGCGGTTCGACGCGGATCTCGCCGTCGGCCTGCGGGACGCCCTTGGCGGCGCGCGCGATCATTTCGGTCGCGGCGTTGCCGATGTCGATCTGGCCCACCGCGATGTCGTGCTTGCGGCCGTCGAGTGCGCCGGACTTCGTCAGGCCGCTGACGGCGTGCTTGGTCGACGTGTACGGCGCCGAGTTCGGGCGCGGGGCGTGCGCCGAGATCGAACCGTTGTTGATGATCCGGCCGCCGCGCGGGGCCTGCGTCTTCATCACCTTGAATGCCTGCTGCATGCACAGGAACACGCCGGTCAGGTTGATGTCGACGACGTTCTTCCACTGCTCGAAAGGCAGTTCGTCGATCGGCACGCCCGGGGCGCTCACGCCGGCGTTGTTGAACAGCAGGTCGACGCGCCCGAACGCTGCCACGGTCTGCGTGAACAGCGCTTCGACCGAGGCCGGTTGCGACACGTCGGTCGGGATCGCCAGCGCGCGGCCGGAGGCGACCTTCGCCTCGGCGATGGCTTCGGCGAGCGGCTCCGGGCGGCGCCCGGCAAGCGCGACGCGATAGCCGTCGGCCAGCAGTGCCAGGGCGACGGACTTGCCGATGCCGGTGCCGGCTCCGGTGACGATGGCGACGCGGTCCTGGGGCATGGGGACATCCTCCTCGTGGCGTGAGCGCATGACCTCGCGACCGCCGGACGCGGCGCGGGAGCCCGCGGATTCTAGGGATCGCACCCGGCGTCCCGACGCACGCGATTCGTGCGTCATGCAGCACACAGTCGTGCCGTCGCGACGGTTGCCGCACGCGGCGCGCCGGCGTGCGGGCGTCACGTCGCCGCCCGCGCATGCCGGCCGCGCCCGCAGCGGATACCCTCGACATTCCCGCGTCCGCCTTTCGCCTCTTCATGTCGGCACCGATCCGCACGGTTGCGCTCCCCGACGGCACGTCGATGCCGGCGCTCGGGCTGGGCACGTGGCGGATGGGGGAGAGCCGCGGTGCACGCAGCGCCGAGGTCGCGGCGATCCGTGACGCGCTCGCGCTCGGCATCCGCGTGTTCGACACGGCCGAGATGTACGGCGACGGCGGCGCCGAGACGGTGCTCGGCATCGCGCTTGCCGACGCGTTCCGCGCCGGCGACGTCGACCGCGACGACGTGTTTGTCGTGAGCAAGGTCTACCCCCACAACGCCAGCCGCACCGGGATTCCGGCCGCGTGTGCGCGCAGCCTCGAGCGCGCCGGCCTGGACCGGTTCGACCTCTACCTGCTGCACTGGCCCGGTTCGCATCCGCTCGCGGAGACGGTCGCCGCCTTCGAGGCACTGGTCGCGGCCGGCCGCATCCGCCGCTGGGGGGTGAGCAACTTCGACACGGCTGCCATGCGCACGCTCGAACGCATCACCGACGGCGCGCACTGCGCGTCGAACCAGGTCTGGTACTCGGCCTCGAACCGCGGTCCCGAGTTCGATCTGCTGCCGTGGATGCGCGAACGCGCGATGCCGCTGATGGCGTACAGCCCGATCGACCAGGGCGCGCTCGCCACCGACGCGACGTTCGTGCGCATCGCGGCGCGCCACGGCGTGACGGCGGCGCAGGTCGCGCTCGCGTGGGTGCTGCGCGATCCCGGCGTCGTCGCGATTCCGAAGGCCGTGCGCAGCGAGCACCTGCGCGCCAACGTCGCGGCCGCGCGCCTCGTGCTCACGCCCGAGGACTGCGCCGAGCTCGATCGCGCGTTCCCGGCGCCGACGCGCGCGCAACCGCTGGGGGTGCTGTGAGCGCGCGCCACGTCGCCGCAGTCGGGTGCGCGGCCACGCGCGCCGGTGCGAGGGCGGCATGACCGCCGTCGCGACCGACGCCGCGGTCGTCGACTCGCCCATCGCGTGGCGCCGGCTGTGCGCGGCGCTGGCGTTGTCGACCATCGGCGGACTCGGCATGTGGGCCGTCGTGGTGGCGCTGCCGGCGATCCAGAAGGATTTCGGCGTCGACCGCGCCGGCGCGTCGCTGCCCTACACGCTGACGATGATCGGCGTGGGCTTCGGCAGCCTCGCGTTCGGGCGTGCGGTCGACCGCTTCGGCGCGATGCGGCCGGTGATCTTCGCGACGCTGCTGCTCGCGGTCGGCTTCTGCGCGGCGAGCGTCGCCCCGACGCTCGCGCTGTTCACGCTGGCGCAGGGTCTCGCGATCGGCGTCGCCGCGTCGGCGACGTTCGCGCCGCTGATGGCCGACACGTCGCTGTGGTTCGACCGTCGCCGCGGCATCGCGGTGGGCATCTTCGCGAGCGGCAACTATCTCGCCGGGACGATCTGGCCGCCGGTCGTGCAGGCCGGCATCGCGCAGCACGGCTGGCGCACCACGTTCCTGTGGGGCGGGCTGTTCTGTCTGGTGACGATGCTGCCGCTCGCGTGGGGGCTGCGGCGCCGCTCGCCGCTCGTCGCCAACGTCGCGAAGCCCGGCGCGCAGCCGCGCGTCGCATCGCCCGAGCGCCTGGGCCTGACCAGGCCCGGACTGCAGGCGTTGCTGCTGGTGGCCGGGGTGGGGTGCTGCGTCGCGATGTCGATGCCGCAGGTGCACATGGTCGCGTACTGCGCCGACCTGGGCTACGGCCCGGCGCGCGGCGCACAGATGCTGTCGGTGATGCTTGCGTGCGGCATCGTGAGCCGGCTGGTGTTCGGCGCCATCTCCGACCGCATCGGCGGCCTGCGCACGCTGATCGTCGGCAGCGCGCTGCAGGGCACCGCGTTGCTGCTGTTCGTGCCGTTCGACGGCGTCGTGTCGCTGTTCCTGATCTCGGCGATGTTCGGCCTGTTCCAGGGCGGCATCGTGCCGAGCTACGCGATGATCATCCGCGAGTTCTTCCCGCCGCAGGAAGCCGGCACGCGCGTGAGCATGACCATCACCGCGACGCTGTTCGGCATGGCGCTGGGCGGCTGGATGTCGGGCGCGGTGTTCGACTGGACGGGGTCGTACCGCATGGCCTTCCTGAACGGCGTCGCGTGGAACGCGCTCAACCTCGCGATCGCGACCTTCCTGCTGCGCCGCAGCCGCGGCGGCGGCGGCCGCAACATCGGCCCCGCGCTCGCGGCCGTGACCTGAACCGCGTCGTCATCCTGGAGGAGAGTCCCGCGTGAAGATCGATCCCCGCGAACTGGGCGAAGTCGCGATCGGCGAAGCGCCGGCCGGCTGCAGCGCCGTCGAATGGCGCACCCGCGTCGAACTGGCGGCGGCCTATCGCCTCGTGCACCACTTCGGCTGGACCACCACGGTCTACAACCACATCACCGCGCGCATCCCCGGCACCGAGCACCTGCTGATCAACGCCTTCGGTCTGGCCTACGACGAGATCCGCGCCTCGAACCTCGTCAAGATCGATCTCGACGGCAACGACGTCGATCATTCCGGCTGGCCGGTCAACCGCGCGGGCTACGTGATCCATTCGGCGATCCATGCGGCGCGCCCGGATCTGCAGTGCGTGCTGCACACGCATTCGCCCAACGCCGTCGCCCTGGCCGCCACCGGCACGCGCTTCGTGCCGCTGAACCAGGAGGGCTGCCAGTTCCACGAGCGCGTCGGCTACCACCCGTTCGAAGGCATCGCCCTCGACGCGGCCGAGAAGGCGCGGCTGGTCGCCGACCTCGGCGCGACGAACCACACGCTGGTGCTGTGGAACCACGGTCTGATCACCACCGGCCCGAGCATCACGTGGGCGTGGGTGCGGCTGAAGGAGTTCGAGACCGCCGCCGGCGTGCAACTGCGCGCGATGGCGGCCGGCGTGCCGCTGAAGCCGGCGCCCGAGGCCGTCATCGCGCACACGCGCCAGCAGTTCGAAGGCGGCGACGCACAGGCGGGCGCGAAAGTGCGCCACCCGGAGTGGCCGGCGCTGCTGCGGATGCTGGATCGGGTCGATCCGTCGTACCGAAGCTGAGCGCCGGACCTGCCGCGCCGCGGAAGACGCAGGACACGGCGCCAGGCGACGCTCAGAACTCCGCGTCCAGCTCCTCCATGTCATCCGGCTCGCGCTGTGCCGCGGCGACGTACTCGCGTACCAGCGGCCACGCGCGGACCGTGTCGGCATAGCGCGCGCAGACGGTGTCGAGCGCGACGTCGTAGGTGTGGAAGCGCAGCACCACCGGTGCGTACATCGCGTCGGCCAGCGTCGGCGCGGGGCCGAACAGCCACGGGCCGCCGTACTGCGCGATGCAGTCGCGCCAGATCGTGCAGACGCGCGCGATGTCGGCCAGCGCGCCGGCGAAGACCTTGAAGCCGGGGTAGCGGGCCTTGACGTGGAACGGCAGCGCGGACCGCAGGTTGGCGAAGCCCTGGTGCATCTCGCCGCTGACGGCGCGCACGTGGGCGCGGGTCGCGATGTCGGTCGGCAGCAGGCCGGCCTCGGGAAAGCGCTCGTCCAGGTACTCGGCGATGGCCAGCGTGTCCCAGACCTTCACGCCCTCGTGCTCGAGCGACGGCACGAGGAACGACGGCGACAGCAGCAGCAGCTCCGCGCGTGTCGAGGCGTCGTCGGTGCCGAGCACGCGCTCGTCGAACGCGAGCCCGGCCATGCGGCACAGGAGCCAGCCGCGCATCGACCACGAGCCGTAGTTCTTGCTCGACAGCGTGAGCGTCGCCCGCGCGCCGGCGGTGCGCTTCGGCGCGGTGTCGGCACCGCCGCCTGTCGTCCGCGGTGCGACCGCGCGGCGGCGCGGCGCCGCCGGGATCGCCGCAGCGCCGCCGGCCTTCGGCTTTGTGCGGGTGGCCGCCTTCGCCGGGGTGTCTGCGCCTGCCCGCTTCGCGGAGGCGGGCGCCGGGGAGACAGGCTTCGAGGGTCGGGCAGGCATGGGCGCTCGGGGAGGGAGGCAGCCCGCCGGCAGCGCGGCGGACACGGTGGAGGCGAGGGACAGGACGACCGGCTAACCCGGCGCCTGTCACGCACGCCGGTTCGATGGCACGATCCTGCAATGCAGCACGCGTTCGGGCAACCCGCTTGCGCGGCGCGCGCACGATCCGACCCCGTCCGCGGGGCATCGAGACAAGGGGCAGCGTTGATCTATCTCGCCTACCAGGCGCAGGCCGACTTCGTGTCCGCGGTCCGCGCGACCGCCATCGGACTGGCGGCGCTGATGCCCGACGTGGGACCCGAAGACTTTCCCGGAGCGCGTTGGGTGCGCAGCGCGCGCGCGATGCAGACGATGCTGTCGCACGCCGGGCTCACGCACCAGCGTCCGGACTTCGCGATCCGCAGCGTCGTGAGCGACGGGCGCGAGGTGGCGGTGACCGAGGAAGCCACGCAGGTCACGCCGTTCGCGACGCTGCTGCACTTTCGCAAGGACAGCACCGCCGAGCAGCCGCGCGTGCTGGTGGTGGCGCCGCTGTCGGGCCACTTCGCTACGTTGCTGCGAAACACCGTCGAGACGCTGCTGGCCGA
>JALORJ010000149.1 GCA_025459035.1 Burkholderiales bacterium | reverse complement strand
AACGTGACGTCGGACGTGTTCGCCGGCGTCGCCGCCGACGAGATCGTCGATCCGCGCCCGCTTGCGGAGCTGCTGCGGCAGTGGTCGACGTTCCACCCCGAGTTCTCGTTCCTGCCGCGCAAGTTCAAGATCGCCGTCGACGGCGCCACCGAGGACCGCGCGGCCGTCGCGTTCCACGACATCGGCCTGCACGCGGTGCGCGCCGCCGACGGCGGCATCGCGCTCGACGTCTGGGTCGGCGGGGGCATGGGACGCACGCCGATCGTGGGCCACGTGATCCGCCGCGCGCTGCCGTGGCAGCACATGAACACGTACGTCGAGGCCATCCTGCGCGTCTACAACCGCCACGGCCGCCGCGACAACATCTACAAGGCGCGCATCAAGATCCTCGTCAAGGCGCTAGGCGTCGACGCGTTCGCGCGCGAGGTCGACGCCGAGTTCGCGCACCTCGAAGGCGGCCCGGACACGCTCACGCAGGCCGCGTTCGACCGTGTGGCGCGCGCGTTCGCCGATCCGCCGCGCGTGATCGCCAGCGAGGAAGACGCCGGTCACGCCGCGTGGGTCGCGTCCGATCCGGCGTTCGCGCGCTGGGTGCAGCGCAACGTGCATCCGCATCGCGCGCCCGGCTGGCGTGCGGTGACGCTGTCGCTGAAGCGCACCGGCGTGCCGCCCGGCGACGCGACGGCCGAGCAGATGGAGTGCGTGGCCGCGCTCGCCGACCGCCACGGCTTCGGCGAGATCCGCGTGTCGCAGGAACAGAACCTCGTCCTGCCGGACGTGCCGTTGGCCGCGCTGCACGATCTCTGGCGCACCGCGCGCGCCGCCGGCCTCGCGACGCCGAACCTCGGGCTGCTGACCGACATCGTCTGCTGCCCGGGGGGCGACTTCTGCTCGCTCGCGAACGCGCGCTCGATCCCGATCGCCGAGGCGATCCAGCGGCGCTTCGACGACCTCGACTGGCTGCACGACATCGGCGACCTCGACCTCAACATCTCCGGGTGCATGAACTCGTGCGGCTGGCATCACGCCGGCCACATCGGGATCCTCGGCGTCGACAAGGACGGGGAGGAGTGGTACCAGGTGTCGATCGGCGGCAGCGACGGTTCCGCGATCGGCGGCGGGCGCGCGGCGATCGGTCGCGTGATCGGGCCGTCGTTCCGGGCCGAGCAGATGCCCGACGTGATCGAACGCCTCGTCGGCACCTATGTCGACCTGCGCGAGGGCGACGAGCGCTTCGTCGACACCGTGCAGCGCGTCGGGCTCGCGCCGTTCAAGGCGCGCGCCTACGCGACCGACCCCGCGGTCGACGCGCGCGTCACGCAGGAGGCGGTGCATGTCTGAGGTCCTGCACGCCGACGGCCGCATCGCGGCCGACCGGGTGTCCGTGCTGCGCCCGACCGACAGCGACGATCCGGCGCAGGTCGGCGTTCCCGCGGGTGACGTGCTGGTGCCGCTGGCGGTCTGGCGCGCGCAGCGCGACGCGCTCGCGGCGCGCGACGACGTGGGCGTGTGGCTCGCGCCGGCCGATGCACCCGACGCCCTGGTCGACGACCTGCCGCGGCTCGCGCGCATCGGCGTCGACTTTCCGAAGTTCACCGACGGCCGCGGCTACTCGACCGCGTCGCTGCTGCGCCGCCGCCACGGCTGGACCGGCGAGCTGCGTGCCATCGGCGACGTGCTCGTCGATCAGGTCTTCTACCTGCGCCGCTGCGGCTTCGACGTGCTCGCGCTGCGGTCCGATCAGGACGCGTCGGTGGCGAAGCGCCAGTTGCATGTGTTCAGCGAGACCTACCAGAGCGCGGCCGACGAGGCGCGGCCGGCGTTCCGGCGCCGCGCGGCGGCCGAGTGGCCGCAGCCGCCGACGCCACCCGACGACGCGAGGAGCGCCGCATGAGCGCCGTCGCGGTCGCGCCCGCCGCCCGGGCGACGCCGGCGGCGGTGCGCGAAGCGGCGCTGCACGCGCAGCTTGCGGAGATCGCCGTCGCCTTCCCGGATGCCGCGCTGGCGAGCAGCCTGGGCGCCGAGGATATGGTGCTGACCGACGCGATCCTGCGCGCGCGCCTGCCGCTGGCGATCTTCACGCTCGACACCGGTCGGCTGCACGCCGAGACGCTCGCGCTGGTCGACGCGGTGCAGCAGCGCTACGGCGCGACCATCGTGCGCGTGCAGCCCGATGCCGCCGCGGTCGACGCGCACGTCGCGGCGCACGGCGCGTTCGCGTTCTACGACTCGGTCGCGCTGCGCAAGGCGTGTTGTGCGATCCGCAAGGTCGAACCGCTCGCGCGCGCGTTGGCCGGGCGACGCGCCTGGATCACCGGGCTGCGCCGCGCGCAGTCGGCCGCGCGCGCCGACGTGCCCGCGCGCGAGGTCGAGGCGTCCGGGCGCGTCAAGTTCAACCCGCTCGCCGACTGGTCCGAGGCCGACGTGTGGCACTACCTCGATGCGCACGCGGTGCCGCGCAACGCGCTGCATGCACGCGGCTACCCGTCGATCGGCTGCGAGCCGTGCACGCGCGCGATCAAGCCCGGCGAGGACATCCGCGCCGGGCGCTGGTGGTGGGAGTCGGACACGGCCGCGAAGAAGGAATGCGGGCTGCATGTGGCCCCGACCGCGTGAACCCCGCCCCGACCGCCGCCGACCATCCGGAGAACCGCATGTCCGTCGTTGCCGCTGCGCCCGTCGCCCTCGACCACCTCGCGTGGCTCGAGGCCGAGGCCATCCACATCCTGCGAGAGGTCGCCGCCGAGTGCGCGCGGCCGGCGCTGCTGTTCTCCGGCGGCAAGGACAGCGTCGTGCTGCTGCGTCTGGCCGAGAAGGCGTTCCGCCCCGCGCGCTTTCCGTTCCCGCTGCTGCACATCGACACCGGTCACAACTTTCCCGAGGTCGTCGCGTTCCGCGACGCCCGCGCGGCGGCGCTGGGCGAACGGCTGATCGTGCGCACGGTCGACGACTCGATCGCGCGCGGCTCGGTACGGCTGCGTCACGCCGACGATTCGCGCAACGCGGCGCAGTCGGTGACGCTGCTCGAAGCCGTCGCGGAGCTGAAGCTCGACGCGTGCATCGGCGGGGCGCGCCGCGACGAGGAGAAGGCACGCGCGAAGGAGCGCGTGTTCAGCTTCCGCGACGACTTCGGCCAGTGGGACCCGAAGGCGCAGCGCCCCGAGCTGTGGAACCTCTACAACGCGCGCGTGCATCCGGGCGAGCACGTGCGCGTGTTCCCGATCTCGAACTGGACCGAGCTCGACGTGTGGCAGTACATCGCCCGCGAGCGGCTCGCGCTGCCGTCGCTGTACTACGCGCATCCGCGCGCCGTTGTGCGTCGTCGCGGCCTGCTGGTGCCGGTGACTCCGCTCACCCCGCCGGCGCCGGGCGAGACGGTCGAGACCGTGTCGGTGCGCTTTCGCACCGTCGGCGACATCACGTGCACCTGCCCGGTCGAGAGCGACGCCGGGACCGCGGACGAGATCGTGGCCGAGACCGTGCTGACCGACATCACCGAGCGCGGTGCCACCCGTCTGGACGACCGCACGTCGGACGCCTCGATGGAGCGGCGCAAGAAGGAGGGCTACTTCTGATGAATGCACCGGTCCACCGACCGCAGCTCGTCGACCGCGGGGTGCTGCGGTTCATCACCGCCGGCAGCGTCGACGACGGCAAGAGCACGCTGATCGGGCGGCTGCTGCACGACGCGCGCGGCGTGTACGTGGATCAGCTCGACGCCGTGCGGCGCGCGACCCGCGACCGGGGCGGGGTCGATGCCGCGCCCGACCTGTCGCTGCTGACCGACGGCCTCGAGGCCGAGCGCGAACAGGGCATCACGATCGACGTCGCGTACCGCTACTTCGCCAGCCCGGTGCGCAAGTTCATCATCGCCGACACCCCCGGCCACGAGCAGTACACCCGCAACATGGTGACCGCGGCCAGCACGGCCGACGCGGCGGTGATCCTGATCGACGCCACGCGCGTGCGCGACGGCGAGCTGCTTGCGCAGACGCGCCGGCACAGCGTGATCGCGCACCTGCTCGGCATCCGGCACGTGGTGGTCGCGATCAACAAGATCGACCTCGTCGACTTCGATGCCGGCGTGTTCGACCGCATCCGCGACGCCTACGCGGCGCTCGCGGCGCAGATCGGGCTCGCCGACGTGCGTTACGTGCCGGTGTCCGCGCTCGCCGGAGACAACGTCGTCGCGCGCAGCGCGCGCATGCCGTGGTACGCGGGCCCGACGCTGCTCGCGCTGCTCGAGGACCTGCCGGCCAGCCGCAACGACGCGGCGCTGCCGCTGCGCTTCCCGGTGCAGCTGGTGATCCGCGCGCACGGCGACACCGCCGACGACTATCGCGGCTACGCAGGACAGGTGGCGGCGGGCGTGCTGCGCGCCGGTGCGCGCGTGCGGGTGCTGCCGTCGGGCGAGATCGCCACTGTCGCCGCGATCGACACGCACGACGGCGCGCTGCCGACCGCATCGGCCGGGCGCTCCGTGACGGTACGCCTGGACCGCGACCTCGACGTGTCGCGTGGCGACGTGCTCGTCGACGCCGACGCGACGGTGCCGCTCGCGCGCCGCGTCGAGGCGCGCGTGTGCTGGCTCGACCGCGAGCCGCTCGATCCGCGCCGGCGCTGGTGGCTGCGTGCCGGCACCCGCACGGTGCAGGCACGCGTCGAGCGCGTGGTGTCGCGGCTGGACGTGCGCACGCTGCAGACGTCCACCGCGGTGGATCAGCTCGGGCTCAACGACATCGGCCGCGTCGTGCTCACGTTGCAGCAGCCGATCGTCGCCGATGCCTACGACGCGATTCCCGCCACCGGCGCGTTCGTGCTGATCGACGCGACCACGCACCAGACCGCGGCCGCCGGCATGATCGTCGCGCCGTTCGCCGCCGACACGGAGGTCGCATGACCGGTCGCGTCTACCTGGTGGGCGCCGGCCCGGGTGCGGCCGATCTGCTGACGCTGCGGGCTGCGCGCCTGCTCGCGCAGGCCGACGTGGTGCTGCACGACGCGCTCGTCGATCCGGCGGTGCTCGCGCTGGCGCCACAGGCGCGGTGCGTGGCGGTCGGCAAGCGCGCCTGCCGGCCGTCGACCGCGCAGCGCTTCATCTGCAAGCAGCTCGTCGACGCGGCACGCCGCCACGCGTGCGTGGTACGCCTGAAGGGCGGCGACCCGATGCTGTTCGGCCGTGCGGCCGAGGAGATCGACGCGCTCGACGCCGCCGGCATCGCGTTCGAGGTAGTGCCCGGCATCACTGCCGCGTGCGCGGCCGCCGCACAGCTCCGCGTGCCGCTGACGGTGCGGGGCGTCGCGCGCAGCGTCGCCTTCGTCACGCCGCGCGTCGGCGCCGGCGAGACCGCGAGCGACTGGGACGCGGTGGCCGGCGCCGACAGCCTCGCGCTCTACATGGCCGGGCACGAGCTCGACCGCGTGCTGGCGCGGCTGGTCGCCTCGGGGCGCCCGGCGTCGACGCCGGTGGTCGCGATCGCGAACGCGTCGCTGCCCGACACGCGGGTGTGGAGTTCGACCCTCGGACAGGGTGCGGCGCTGCCGGACGCCTTCGCCGGGGCGGCGGTCCTGGTGTTCGTGGGCGACGCGTTCGCGCGCGTCCGGGCGGCCGAGGCCCGCGCGCTCGCCGCGGCCGTCCCGCCGGCCCGCGCCGCTGCCTGACCCGTTGTGCCGCGACGCGGGCCGACGGCGGACCGCGTGACGCGGTGACGGCGCGCTAGTCTCGCGCCGTCCGCTGCCTGCGGCGCCTCGTGGCGCCCACCCGTCCCGCATGCCGCTGCTGTCCTCGAACACGTTCGCGCTGCTGCGCGCGAGCCACGGGTCGTGGCGCGATGTCGCGCGCCACTGGCGCTACCGGCTCGATCGCGCGCTGCGTCGCACCGGCCCGAAGGCCACCTCGCCGGACATCGTCGCCGCCCGCGCCGCGTTCGAGCGCGCCAGCGCCCACGGCGAGTTCTCGACGACGTGGTTCGACGCGAGCATCCCGGTATGGGTGCCGGCGCTCGCACCGCACGCCCGCGCGACGCACCCGGCCCGCGTGCTCGAGATCGGGTCGTGGGAAGGGCGCTCGACGCTGTTCTTCCTGTCGTACCTGCCGGGCTCGCACGTCACCGCCGTCGACAGCTTCGCGGGCGGCGACGAGCACGCCGCCGGCTACGAAGTCTCCGCGACCGAACGGCGCTTCGACGCGAACGTCGCGCCGTTCACCGGACGGGTGACCAAGCGCAAGGGCCTGTCCGGCGCG
The DNA here is from genome assembly GCA_025459035.1 of Burkholderiales bacterium. Taxonomy (GTDB): domain Bacteria; phylum Pseudomonadota; class Gammaproteobacteria; order Burkholderiales. Next base: position 381 of record JALORJ010000149.1, on the reverse strand, counting down.
CAGCTGGCCGCGCTCGTGGCCGAAGGCGGCGAGCGCTTCGATGTCGTCTACGTCGACGGATCGCACTTCGCCGACGACACGCTGCTCGACGCCTTGCTGGGCTGGCGCCTGCTGATGGCCGGCGGCACGATGATCTTCGACGACTACCTGTGGCGCTTCGAACGCTACGGACTCGCGCGCAACCCGTCGGCCGCCGTGCACCTCTTCCTGAAGCTCGTGGCGGCGGACCACGCCGTGCTGCATGCGGGGTATCAGGTGCTGGTGCGCAAGACGCGGTCGCTGACGCACTACACCGGCTGAGAACCTGTGAAGCGATCCCCCACACCCGCTCGAACGCACCTGACGGCGCCGCTCGGCGTTGCGAATGCTCGCCGTGGAGCC
>JALORJ010000148.1 GCA_025459035.1 Burkholderiales bacterium | reverse complement strand
GACGTGCAGGTCGCGATCGAAGCCGATCGGGCCGACGACGATCCGAAGGTGTTCACGCGCATCCACATGCACTTCACGATCGTCGGCCGCGCGGTCAAGCCCGAGACGGTCGAGCGCGCGATCCACCTCTCGGCCGAGAAGTACTGCTCCGCGTCGATCATGCTGGCAAAGACCGCGACCATCACGCACGACTGGGACATCGTCCCGGTCGAATGACCCGCCGCGCCGGCGGGGCGGCGGCCCGGGTCAGACGTGGTACGTCGTCGTGGTCATGACCCGCGACACGGCGCGCATCGCGGCGCGCACGGGGCGCGGCAACTCGGCGCCGCCCCCGGACTTCGCGTGCTGCGCATGATCGGCCTCGTCGGCCCGCATCTGCTCGAGCACCGCGCGGCTGGGCGCGTCGGCTTCCGGCAGGCGCGCGAGGTGGTCGTCCAGATGCGCTTCCACCTGCCGCTCGGTCTCGGCGAGGAAGCCCAGGTTCCAGCGGTCACCCGCGAGGCTGGACACCGCGCCCATCGCGAATGCACCGGCATAGAACAGCGGATCCAGTCGGCTCGTGCGCCCGTCCAGCGCATCGATGCGCTGGCGCGTCCACGCCAGATGGTCGGCCTCCTCGTCCGCCGCCCGCGCGAGCAGCGCGCGCACTGCGGGGTCGCGTGCGCCGAGCAGTTGCCCCTGGTAGAGCGCCTGCGCGCAGACCTCGCCGGTGTGGTTCACGCGCATCAGCGCGGCGGCGTGGCGTCGGTCGTCGGGCGACAGGTCGGGTTCGGGCAGCGACTCGCCGGGGCGCGCGCGACGGGCGTGCGGTGGCGCGAGCAAGGTGCGAAGGGTGCGGTCGACGCCCGCGAGCAGGCGATCGATGCCGCGCAGCCGGGCGGCAGAGGTCATTTCTTGCGCATCACGAAGTGGAACTCGTCGCCCGCGCGGTCGGACGCGAGCAGCTCGTGGCCGGTCTGACGCGAGAAGGCCTGGAAGTCGCGCACCGCGCCGGGATCGGTCGCGAACACGCGCAGCAGCTGGCCCGAGGTCATCGTGTTCAGGGCCTTCTTGGTCCGCAGGATCGGCAGCGGGCAGTTGAGGCCGCGGGCGTCGAGTTCGACGTCGGCAGGCAGGGTCATCGCGGTCATCGGAGTTCGGAAGCGGGAGCGACGAGCAGATTCGACACGCGGATGTTGGCCGATTCAAGGCGGCTCACCAGCAGCGCGAGGAAGGCGGCGTTGAAGCGGTTGCGGCAGGTCTCGGTCGCCTCGGCGAGCGCCTCGTCGGCGATCTCGATGATGGTGATGTCGGTCATCGCGCTCACGGTCGCCGAGCGGTGCGCATCGACGCGCCGTGAGCACGCGACCGTTCTTGGTGACCCGCACGTCGCCGGACGCGAGGATGAAGAACGAGCGTCCGGCGTCACCTTCGCGGATCACCGTGGTGCCGGCCGCGAAGCGTTCCCAGCGCGAGATGCGCACGACCTGCCACAGGTCGACGTCGCCGAAGCCCTCGAAGAACGCGAGCGAGCGCAGCGTGTTGAACTTCTCGGTCTCGGGCACGGGCTCGTGGATGCTCTGCAGATCGTCGAACGCGCTCGCGAGGTCGGCGGAGAACTCGCCCCACGACGCATAGCGCCGCGCCAGATCCTTCTCGAGCGCCTTCAGCGCGATGCGGTCGACCACCGCAGGGACCTCCGCGCGGATCGTCGACGGCGGCAGCGGCGTCGCGTTGAGGATCTGGTAGACCATGCCGAAGTTGTTGTTCGCCTTGAACGGCAGGTGCCCGGTCAACAGCTGGTACATGACCACGCCCAGCGAGAAGATGTCGGTCTGCACGTTGAGGGTCTGTTCGCGCACCTGCTCCGGCGACATGTACGCGGGGGAGCCCACGCCGCTGACCTGCGTGGTCTCCGACACCACCGACAGCGCCGCGCCGGCACTTGAACACGATCTCGACCACGCGCGGGATCGGCAGCAGGTTCTCGACCTCGCACCAGCGCTCGAGCGTGCCGCCGTCGACGTACTCCATCACCAGGTAGCTGCCGTCCTCGTCGGCGACCGCGTCGTAGATGCCGACCAGGTGCGGGTGCTGCAGCTTGCCGGCCAGCGCGGCCTCGGCCAGGAACAGCTTGCGGAAGCGGCGGCCGTACTCGGAGTCGCCGAGCGCTTCGGGCTTGACCAGCTTGATCGCGACCTCGCGGTCGGTGAACGGATCTTTCGCGAGGTACACCTGGCTCGTCGCGCCCTTGCCGATCTCCCGCAGCACTTCGTACTTGCCGATCTTGCGCATGGGACGCTCGAGATCCTGACGAAACGTCGTCGAAGGGGCCGGCAGTGTAGCCACGTTCCGTACGGGTGCCGGGGCGTCGCCTGCGGGCGACAGGTGGGTGTCGGTCAGCGCGGCGGCTGCAGCGCCTTCAGTTCGCGCAGGCGCGCCTCGATGGTCGACAGCGTGTAGAAGTCGCCGCCGCCGGCGTTGAGCGCGATCTGCAGGTGCTCGATCGCGAGCGGCAGGTTGCCGGCCGCGATCGATGCCTCGGCGAGCGAGCGGTGCTGCAGCGCGGCCTTGCCGAGCGTCGAGTACGCCTTCGCCTGCAGCTCGTACAGACGACCGTCCTCCTGGTCCTTCAGCATCGCCACGTCGAGCACGTCGACCGCCTCGCCCGCGCGGCCCGCGTCGATCAGCGCGGCCGCGTACGCGTAGACCATGCCGCGGTGCTGCGGCCACGTCTTGATCTGGCTGGCGTACCAGGCCAGCGCGCCGGCGCGATCGCCCTGCGCCGTCCTGAACCGGCCGACGAGCGACGCCTGCATGCCGCTCTCGATGCCGGCCCGCTGCATCGCCTCGATCTCGACCGCGGCGCGCTTCATGTCCTTGGCGCGGATCAGCGCGACCGCGAGGCCGTAGTGCGCCGCGGTCTCGTTGGCGAACTTGCGCTCGCGCACCTGCTCGTCGAAGGTGGTCACCGCATCGCGCGGGTCGCCCTGCTCCGCGCGCAGCTTCGCGCGGACCAGATGGAACTCGAGGCTGTCGGGGACCTGCCGGTAGGGCAGGTCGAACACGCGGTTCTGCACGTCCGCCACGCGCTCGTAGGTGACCGGGTGGCTGCGCATGTACGTCGGCGCGCCGGTCTCGTAGAGCCGCGACGCGCGCTGCAGGCGGTCGAGGAACACCGGCATCGCGTGCGGATCGAACCCGGCCTTCGCCAGCAGGCTCACGCCGACGCGGTCGGCCTCGCGCTCGTTGTCGCGACTGAACGCGAGCCGGTTCGACAGCGCCTGTGCCTGCGCCGCCAGCACCGCGCCCATCGCCGCCTGACCGTTCGAACGCGCCGCGAGGATCGCGAGCGCCAGCGCCGCCATGGTCCAGACGCTGTCCTTGTTCTGCTGCGCGAGCATTCGCGCGAGATGCTTCTGCGTGACGTGCGCGACTTCGTGGCCGAGCACCGACGCGAGCTCCGACTCCGACTGCGCGGTCAGCAGCAGACCCGTGTGCACGCCGATGTAGCCGCCCGGCATCGCGAACGCGTTGACCGAGTTGTCGCGGATGCCGAAGAACGTGAACTGGGTGCGCGCGCCGGGGCTCACCGCGACGAGGCGCCAGCCGATCGTCGCGAGATAGTCGTCGACCTCCGGATCGTCGAGATACGACGGCGAGGCGCGGATCTGCCGCATCGCGTTCCAGCCGATCGCGCGCTCCTGCGCCGGCGACAGCGTCGCGGCGGAGACGTCGCCCAGATCGGGCAGGTCGTCGGCGCGCGCCGGATGCAGCGCCAGCGCGGCCGCGAGCAGGGAAGCGGCAAGCGTTCGCATACGGTGCCTATGATAGGTTCCGGCTCCCCTTGGTTCGCTCTGCGCACGCCCGCTCCGGCGCGATGCGGCGCCCCTCGCCGATGAACGATCTCACGCACTTCGACGCGGCCGGCCAGGCGCACATGGTCGATGTCGGCGCCAAGCCCGAGACTGCCCGGGTCGCCCGCGCCGCGGGTTCGATCCGGATGCAGCCCGCCACGCTGGAGCGCATCGTCGCCGGCACGGCGGCGAAGGGCGACGTGCTCGGCATCGCACGCATCGCCGCCATCCAGGGTGCCAAGCGCACGTCCGACCTCATCCCGCTGTGCCACCCGATCGGCCTCACGCGGGTCGCGGTCGAGTTCACCGTCGACGCACCGAGCGCCACCGTCCACTGCGAGGCGATCGCCGAGTGCCACGGCCGCACCGGCGTCGAGATGGAGGCCCTGACCGCGGTGTCGGTCGGCCTGCTGGTGATCTACGACATGTGCAAGGCGATCGACCGGGGCATGTGCATCGAGGCCGTGCGTCTGGTCGAGAAGCGCGGCGGCACGTCGGGTCACTGGGTGCGGCCGGACACCGCCTGAACCGCAGCCTCCGGGCGTGGTCGCAGACGCATGGTGCTTCGATCGATCGGTGGCGTGACGGGACTCGCGGCGGTGGCGCTGCTGGCCGGCTTCGCGGCGCGCGGTGCCGGCGCCGCCGCCGACACCACGCTGCCCGGCCGCGCGATCGCGCACGCACAGGAGCGCGGCAACTGTCTGGCGTGTCACCGCATGCCGGCCGACCCTGGCGCGGTCACCGAGGCCGATCTCGGCCCCGTCCTTGCCGACCTGAAATCGCGCTACCCGGACCGCGCCGCGCTGCGCGCGCAAGTGTGGGATGCGCGCCGCGCCAATCCCGACACGCTGATGCCGCCGTACGGAGCGCACGCGATTCTCACCGACGCCGAGATCGACGCGATCGTCGACTACCTGCTGACGCTGTGACCCCGACACCGCTTCCGCGCCCCCTGCGCCGGCGCGTCGTCGCCTGGCTGGCGGCCGCGTGCCTGCTGCCGCTGCGTGCACTGGGCTTCGAGCGCAATCCCGGCTTCGTGCCGACATCGATCGACGCCGCCCTGGCCGCGGCCGGCATGGACGGTGCCATCGAGTCCGAGGCGATCGTGCTGAAGGCGCCGGACGTCGCCGAGAACAGCGCGATCGTGCACGTCGAGATCACCTCGACGCTGCCCGACACCGAGTTCATCTACCTGTTCGCCGAGAAGAATCCGCAGCCGATGGTCGCGGAGTTCCGGCGGCTGCCGGGCATGGACCCGTTCGTCGCCGTGCGCATCAAGATGGCCGAGTCGGCGCATCTGCGCGCCGTGGTGCGGGCCGGCGGCCGGTTCTACTACCGGCGCCAGGAGACCCGCGTGACGCTCGGCGGCTGCGCCGGCTGACGGGCGCGACGCGATGGCCGATCCGATCCGCATGCGCATCGCGCGCGACGGCGACGTCGCCACCGTCAAGGTGCTGATGCCGCATCCGATGGAGACCGGGTTGCGCAAGGACCCGATCACCGAACAGATCGTGCCGATGCACTTCATCCAGCGCGTCGTCGCGACCCTGAACGGCACGCCCGTGCTCGACGCGAACTGGAGCCGTTCGGTGTCGAAGAACCCGTTCCTCGAGTTCCGCGTGCGCCCGGCGCGCGCGGGCGACGTGGTCGCGATCGCGTGGGAGGACAACCGCGGCGAGAGCGCCCGGGCCGAGGCGGTGATCAAGTGATCGGCCGTCTGCGGGCCGCGGCGCGCAAGGCGGCGGGCGCTGGTCTCGCCGCGATCGCGGTCGGCGTCGGCGCCGGTGCGGCCATTGCCGACACCCCGATCGATCCCGACACCGAGCGCGCGAGCATCGTGCGGCGCTTCCAGCAGCGCTTCCCCGGTCGGCCGCTCGACGACTACGTGCTCGGCGCGTTCATGCTGAATCCGGCGGGGCGCGCGCACTACGACGACATCATGGCGTTCGCGCCGTTCCTGCCGGACATCGAGCGCGGGCGCGTGCTCTGGGAGACGCCGCTGAAGGACGGACGCACCTACGCCGACTGCCTGCCCGACGGGGGACGCAACCTGGCCGGGCGGCTGCCGCGCTACGACGAAGCCGAAGCCCGCGTCGTCACGTTCGAGATGCTGCTCAACCGCTGCCGCCGGGAAGCCGGCGAGGCCGAGTACCGCCACGACGACCGCGCCACGATGGGTCTGCTGACCGCCTGGGCCCGCACGCTGTCGGACGGCATGCGCATGGACGTGCGGGTCGACACGCCGGGCGCGCGCGCGAAGTGGGACGCGGGTCGCGCGCTGTTCCATCGCCGCATCGGGCAGATGAACTTCGCGTGCGTGCAGTGCCACGTCGACAACGCCGGACGCACGATGCGCATGGAGATCATCTCGCCGGTCGTCGGCCAGGCGACGCACTTTCCGCTGTGGCGCAGCGGCGAGACGCTGTACACGCCGCACATGCGCTTCACGCGCTGCATGGAGCAGGTGCGCGCGCAGCCGTTTCCAGCAGGCAGCGAGGCGTTCAACAACCTCGAGTACTACCACGCGACCCTGAGCAACGGCCTGCCGCTGCAGGCCAACGTGTACCGGCGCTGAGACGCGTCGGCGACGCGATGCTCGACTGGTGGAAGCGCCGCGCCGACTGGCCGGCTCGCATCGCTGCGGCGACCGACGCGCTGCACGCCGGCGACGCCGATGCGGCGCTGGCGGCGCTCGGCACGGTCACCGCGCGGACCGAGGCGCCGGCCGAAGCGCTGCACCTGCGTGCCGTGATCGCGTGTCGCGTGGCCGACTTCGCCACGGCGCAGGCGCTGCTCGAAGCGGCCGTCGCGCGCGACGCGATGCACTTCGACGCGCGCGCCACGCTCGCTGAAGTGCACGCGCAGGCCGAACGTCTCGACGTTGCGATCGACACGCTGCGTGCGGCACTTGCATGCGATCCGTCCCGCGTCGCCTCGGTGCGCCGGCTGACCGAATGGCTTGCCCGCGCGGGCCGGCGCGACGCCGCGCTGGAGCTGTGGCAGCTGCTGCGCCTGCTCGACGGCGTGATCGATCCCGCGACCGATCCGGTCGCGTCGCTGCACGCGCAAGGTCGGCTGATCGACGCCGAGGCGATGCTCGAGGCGCTGCTGCGTCGTGCCCCCGACGACGCGACGCTGCATCGGCTGCTCGGCGTCACCCGTCAGGCGCGCGGTCGGACCGACAGCGCGATCGACGCGTATCGCGATGCCGTGCGTTGCGCGCCCGACGACCCCACCGCGCACGCGAAGCTCGCGTTCGCGCTCGACACCTGCGGCGACGTGACCGCGGCGCTCGTGCACTACCGCATCGCCGCCGAGCGCCAGCCGGACGCGCCGCAGCGGTGGTCCGACCTGCTGTGCGCGCAGCTCTATCTGCCACCGCCCGCGTGCGTGCAGCGCGCCGCCGATCACGCCGAGTACGCACGGCGCTGCGCGGCATCGCTCGGCCCGCGGCCGGCTGCGGTGCCACGCGATCCGGATCCGTCGCGCCGGCTGCGCGTCGCGATCGTGTCGGGGGACTTCTGCGACCACGCGATCGCCCACTTCCTCGAGCCGTGGTTGGCGCACCGCGACCGCGACGGCATCGAGCTTGTCGCGTACGACCGGACGCCGCAGCCCGACGCCACGACCGCGCGGCTGCAGGCGCAGTGCGACGTCTGGGTCGACGCGCGCGGCGCAGATGTCGACGCGCTCGACGCACAGATCCGTGCCGACGCGATCGACGTGCTGATCGACCTCAAGGGCCACTTCGAGGACAGCGCATTGCCGCTGCTGTCGCGTCGGCCGGCACCGGTGCAACTGTCGTGGCTCGGCTATCCGGGGAGCACGGCGCTCGCGACGGTCGACGGCTGGATCACCGACCACTGGATCGCCAGCGACCTGACCGAGGACACGTTCGCCGAGCCGGTGCTGGCGCTCGACCCGGCGTTCCTCGCGTTTCGACCGCGGCCCGGCGGTCCGGAGCCGGCCCTGCCGGCGCCGGATGCACCGCCGACGTTCGGTTGCTTCGCGAGCTTCGCCAAGGTCTCCCCGCAGATGCGGACGGCAATGGTCGCGCTGCTGACGGCGGTGCCGCAGGCGCGGTTGCTGATCACCGCGGTGCCCAACGGCGCGCCGCGCGTGGCGCTGCTGGAGCAGTTCGCGCAGGCTGGCGTCGATCCCGACCGTGTCACGGTGCGCGGTCGCGGCGACCACACGGCGTTTCTCCGGTGGCACCACGAGGTGCATGTCGCACTCGACAGCTTTCCGTACAACGGCACCACCACCGCGTACCACGCCCTGTGGATGGGCGTGCCGTACGTGGCGCTCGCGGGGCGCACGCACGTGTCACGGGTCGGCGCGTCGATCCTCGCGCAGGTCGGGCTCGACGACTGGATCGCGGCGGACGTCGAGGCGTGGGTCGCGCGCGCGGCCGCGGCGGTGCGCGACGCCGCCGCCATCGACACCCTGCGGCACACGCTGCGCGGGCGGCTGCAGGCGTCGGTCGCGATGGACGAGCCCGGCTTCGCGCGGCGGTTCGACGCGGCCGTTCGCGCCGCGTGGGTGGCACGCACGCGGTGAGAACCTGTGAAGCCATCCCCCACACCCGCTCGAACGCGCCTGACGGCGCCGCTCGGCGTTGCGAATGCTCGCCGTGGAGCCCGCCACGGCTGCGCTTCGCGCCTTGATCGACACCCCCAGTCGCGCTCGCTCGGGCGCGGCGACTTCCTTCACAGG
>JALORJ010000147.1 GCA_025459035.1 Burkholderiales bacterium | reverse complement strand
TCGCCCAGGTCACCACGCGACCCGACCTGCAGCGGCGCATGTTCGCGTTCGTCGCGCGCCAGTTCGAGGCCGATCCGGACCGGCGCTGGCCGTGGCTTGCACACGCGTCGCTGATGGCGCGTCACCGCCTGCACGACCTGCCGCTGGCGCTCGCGTGGGCCGACCGCCTCGCGCAGCGCGCGACCGGACCGCAGGTGCCGTCGTGGGCGCGACAGATGCACATCTTCCTGCGCGAGGACATCGGCGAGGTCGAGGCCGCGCGCGCGCTGCTGGGCGGCCTGATCGACAGCGGCACCATCACCGATCCGCGCGAACTCGCGTTCCTGCTCGGGCGGCTCGAGGCGATGGGGGGACGCGCGAGCGTCGACAAACCGACACCCGCGCCTCCCCGGTGACGGGTCGCCGACACGCGGCCCCTTGACCGGGAGCGCGGACAAGGCGCTCGGTCGCCGCCGCAGCGTGTTCGCAACGCCTTGATGTGCATGAAGTTGTGCGGCACGGGCGCCGCCGCGTGCGATCGAGACACGGCTCGCGCGGGACGGCCCGGCACGCGGGTCGGCGGGACACCGGCATGGCACGAACCTCGCGTCCGCGCCATCCGTCGCGCCGGGCATCCCCCGGCGGCTCCGGAGGTTTCCCCATGACGCACCGACGTTCCCAGTCCGGCTTCACCCTCATCGAGATCGCGATCGTGCTGGTCATCATCGGCCTGCTGCTCGGCGGCATCCTGAAGGGTCAGGAGCTGATCACGAGCGCACGCGTGCGCAACCTGATCTCGCAGCAGGACGGCGTGAAGGCCGCGTTCTACGGCTTCCAGGACCGCTTCCGCGCGCTGCCGGGCGACTACAGCCAGGCCACCACCAACATCCAGGGGGTCACCGCCGCCCCCAACGGCAACGGCAACGGCGACGGCCAGATCACGACGCCGTCGTCGGGGACCAACGAGATCTATCTCGTCTGGGAGCACCTGTCGAAGTCGGGCTTCATCAACGGCAACTACGTGTACGCGACCGCGGTCGGCGAGACCACCACGCCGAAGAACCCCTACGGCCAGTACGTGCGCCTGGCGTACGACAACGTGTATGCCGTGCCGTCGGGCACACCGGTCAGTCGCCACAACCTGAAGACCGGCAACCAGATCCCCGTCGAGATCATGGCCGAGGTCGATCGCAAGGTCGACGACGGTCAGCCGACCACCGGCAGCTTCGTCTACGCCGTGTTCAGCGACGGCGGCACGGCGCCGCCCGCGGTCGGCACCGGCTGCGTGAACAGCTCGACGCCGGCGCAGTGGATCCTGACCGGCAGCACCGAAGTCAACTGCGGCGGCAGCAGCCTGCTGTGACCTTGCGGGGCACCTGCCCCGCAGCTTCGACTCACGACGGGCGTCCTGCGGGGCGCCCGTCGGCGTTTGCGGCCCCGTCGATCGAGTCAAGGATCGCCGTTCGAACGACGTGACCGCGGCGCCGCACCGCGCGCGCTGGCACACCCTGTGCGGATGCGGCCGCGATCATGGTCTCCGCCACGCATTCCCCGCCCCGTCGCAGCGCCGCCGCCGGCTTCACGCTGGTCGAAGTCGCGATCGTCCTGTTCATCCTCGCCCTGCTGCTCGGAGCGATCTTCGCGGCCGAGGAACTGCTCGCGTCGTCGCGCGCGCGCACCGTGATCGGCGAGTCCACCGCCATCCGCACCGCCTGGTACGGCTTCGTCGACCGCTATCGCAGCCCGCCTGGGGACTTCGCGCGCGCGACGACCGCGATCCCGAACGCGACGGTCGCGGGCAACGGTAACGGCCTCGTGCGCATGCGCTCCGCGGGCGAGACGATCGACGAGCCGATCGCGGCCTGGGAACACCTGACGCAGGCCGGCTTCCTGGTCGGTGGCTATCGCTACGCCGCCGGCGCCGAGACGGTCGCGTCGGCGCCGCGCAACGCGTTCGGCGGTTTTCCGCGCCTCGTGCACGACGCCGAGTTCGCCGGCGCCGTCACCGCGCGCATGCACCTGAAGACCGGCAACCGCATCTCGGCCGACGTGCTGGCCGAAGTCGACCGCAAGGTCGACGACGGGCTGTCCGACCGCGGCGCCCTGCGCTTCAGTGCCACGTCGACCACCGGCGACGCGATCGTCGAGGCGCAATGCCACGACGCCGCGACGCACCGCTGGATCACGACCGGCGGGGCAATCGGGCAGAACTGCGGCGGCGCGTGGCTGCTCGAGTGATCGGGCGCGCAGCGGATCAACCCTGCAGCAGCGTGATCTCGGCCGCGGCCAGACCGGAATCGCGACCGCGCAGCACCACGACGTCGCCGGCTTCGAACACCGCGTCGTCGGTCGGTGCCTGACTGCGGATGTTGCGGCGGCGGATCGCGGTCACTTCGACCTCCAGTGCGTCCAGCCCGAGGTCACCGAGGCGACGACCTGCCGCATGCGCCTCGGGCGGCAGCGTGACCGAGTGCAGCCGCACCGGTTCGGTGTCGTCGCTCTCGTCGGCATCGCTCGCACCGCGGAAGAACCCGCGCAGCAGGCTGTAGCGCTGCTCGCGCGTGTCGCGGATGCGCCGCAGCACGCGCGGCAGCGGCACGCCGACCAGCATCAGCGCGTGCGACGCGAGCATCAGGCTGCCTTCCATGATCTCGGCGACGACCTCCGCCGCACCGGCTTCCTTGAGCCGGTCGACATCGGCGTCGTCGACGGTGCGCACGACGACCGGCAGATCCGGTCTCGCATCGCGCACCGCCGCGAGGATGCGCAGCGCCGAGGCCGTGTCGGCATACGACACGACGACGGCCGCCGCGCGCAGCAGGCCGGCGGCGACGAGCACTTCGCGGCGCCCCGCGTCGCCGTAGACGACCTGTTCTCCGGCGAGCACCGCCTCGCGGATGCGCTGCGGATCGAAGTCGAGCGCGATGAACGGCATCGCCTCCTGTTCGAGGATGCGGGCGAGGTTCTGACCGCTGCGGCCGTAGCCGCAGATGATCACGTGGCCGGTCGTGCCCATCGTGCGCACCGCGATCTCGTGCAGCGCCATCGCGCGGGTCATCCACTCGGACCGCGCGAAGCGGCGCACCAGCCCGTCGGATGCCTGCACGAGCACCGGCACGGCGAGCATCGACAGCAACAGCGCCGCGAGCACGATCTGCAGCACGCCGGACGTGAGCAGCGACAGCTCGTCGGTACGCGCGATCAGCACCAGCCCGAATTCGCCGGCACCGGCGAGCGCGAGCGACACCCGCAGCGCCGTGCCGGCATCGGCACCGAACACCCGTGCGATGCCCACCACGATCACCGTCTTGCCGGCCAGCAGCAGCACGAGCAGCGCGGCCACGGCGAGCAGATGCTCGGCGACCACCTCGAGGTCGAGCAACGCGCCGACCGTCACGAAGAACAGTCCGAGCAGCAGGTCGCGAAACGGCTTGATGTCGTCCTCGACCTGGACGCGGTACTCGGTCTCGGAGATCAGCATCCCGGCGACGAACGCGCCGAGCGCCAGGGACAGCCCCGCCTCCTCGGTCAGCCATGCGAGCAGCAGCGTGATCAGCAGCACGTTCAGCACGAACAGCTCGGACGACTTCTGCCGCGCCACGAGGTGGAACCACGGCCGCAGCACGCGCTGCCCGAGGCCCAGCAGCAGCACGAGAACCACGGCCGCCTTGACCACGGCGATGCCGAGCGCGCTCCACACGCTGCCGCCCGAGGTCGCGAGCGCCGGCACGACGATCAGCAGCGGCACCACGGCCAGGTCCTGGAACAGCAGTACCCCCATGATCTGGCGCCCGTGCAGCGAGCCCAGCTCGAGCCGCTCCGCAAGCATCTTCCCGAGGATCGCGGTCGACGACATCGCGACCGCACCGCCCAGCGCGACCGCCGCCGCGAACGACGTCCCGAGCGCCAGCGCCAGCGCGCCGCCGGCGACGAGCACGAGCCCGACCTGGGCCCCGCCGAGCCCGAGCACGAGATGGCGCATCGCCACGAGCTTCGGCAGGCTGAACTCGAGCCCGATCGAGAACATCAGGAAGACGATCCCGAACTCGGCCAGATGCCGGCGCCCGGCGTCGTCGGGCAGCCACGCCAGCGCGTGCGGGCCGATCGCGACCCCGACCAGCAGGTAGCCGATCAGCGGTGGCAGCGCCAGCTGACGGCAGGCGACGACGACGACGACCGCGGTCGCGAGCAGGATCAGGGCGAGTTCGAGCTGGCTCAGCATGACGGCGTCGACCCTAGCACGCACCTCGCGCGTGCGGCCGCCGCAGACCGCAAAGGCCGTGCCACCCGTGCGTATACTCGACCGCCATGCAGGCCGCTCCGAACCTCGTGTCGATTGCACCGACTCCGGTGGATGCCGCGATCGCGCGCGGCCGCCGCGTGCTGGAGATCGAGTCTCGCGCGGTGGCCCGACTGGCCACGCGCCTCGACGCGAGCTTCGCGGCAGCGCTCGAACTGATCCTCGGCTGCCGCGGCCGGCTGGTGGTGAGCGGCATCGGCAAGTCCGGGCACGTCGCCGGCAAGCTGGCCGCCACCTTCGCCAGCACCGGCACCCCCGCCTTCTTCGTGCACCCCGCCGAGGCCGGTCACGGCGACCTCGGGATGATCACCGCCGACGACGTGATGCTCGCGCTGTCGTACTCGGGCGAGAGCAGCGAACTGGTGTCGATCGTCCCGCTCGCGAAGCGCCGTGGGGCGCGCCTGATCGCGATGACCGGCCGCCCGACCTCGGCACTCGCCCGGCTGGCCGACGTGCACCTCGACGCCTCGGTCGAGGAGGAAGCCTGCCCGCTCGGACTGGCGCCGACGGCCAGCACCACCGCCGCGCTGGCTCTGGGCGATGCGCTCGCGGTCGCGGCGCTCGAAGCCCGCGGGTTCAGCGCCGACGACTTCGCGCAGTCGCACCCCGGGGGCAGCCTCGGGCGCCGGCTGCTCACCCACGTGCGCGACGTCATGCGCACCGGCGACGCGATTCCGCGTGTCGCACGCGGCGCCGCGCTGACCGATGCGCTGTTCGAGGTGACCGGCAAGGGCCTGGGGATGACCGCAGTCGTCGACACCGACGATCGCCCGGTCGGCGTCTTCACCGACGGCGACCTGCGCCGTGCGCTGGCACGCGGCGTCGACCTGCGCACCGCGCGCGTCGACGACGTGATGACGCCCGCGCCGCAGACGCTCGGTGCGGAGCGCCTGGCGGTCGAGGCGGTCGAGGCGATGGAGCGGCGGCGCATCAACGGCCTGCTCGTCACCGACCCCGACGGCCGCCTCGCGGGCGCGCTGAACATGCACGACCTGTTCACGGCGGGCGTGCTGTGAACGCCATCGGGCGCGGCCATGCCTCCCGCATCGCGTCCGGCGCTCGTTCCGGCTCGCGTCGGACCCGAACGCATGCGTGACCCCGCGACCTTCCGCGCGCGCGCCGCGGCCGTGCGTCTGGCGGTGTTCGACGTCGACGGCGTGATGACCGACGGCACGCTGTGGTTCGACGACGCCGGGCGCGAGTGGAAGGGCTTCAACGCGCTCGACGGCCACGGCATGAAGATGCTGGCCGAGGCCGGCGTGCAGCTCGCGATCCTCACCGGTCGCACGTCGCAGGTGGTCGCGCACCGGGCCCGCGACCTCGGCATCGCGCGCGTGGTTCAGGGCGCCCGCGACAAGCGCGTCGGCTTCGCGCAGCTGCTCGCCGACACGGGCGTCGACGCCGCCGCGACGGCCTACATGGGCGATGACGTGGTGGATCTGCCGCCGCTGCTGCGCGCCGGCGTCGCCTTCAGCGTGCCCGGCGCGCCGGCGGTCGTGCGCGCGCGCGTCGACCACGTGACGACGGCAGCGGCTGGTCGCGGTGCGGTGCGCGAGGTCTGCGAACTGCTGCTCGATGCGCGCGGCGCCTGGGACGCGCTGCTCGACGGGTATCTCGCGTGAACAACCTCGCCGACCGCCTCTTCCGCTTCTACCCGGCCGTGCTGCTGCTGGCGCTCGCCGCACTGACGTTCTGGCTCGACCGCAAGGTGCAGCCGCCGCCGGTGCCGCGCGACGGCAGCACGCGCCACGACCCCGACTTCGAGATCGACGGCTTCTCGGCCACGCGCATGAACCCGGACGGCTCGCAGCGCTACGCGATCCAGGGCTCGAGCATGGTCCACTACCCGGATGACGGCACCACCGAACTCGCCGATCCGCGCTTCGTGCACTTCGATGCCCGCACCGCGCCGGTCCGGGTCCGGTCGCGGCGCGCGCAGATCTCGCGCGACGGCGACGTCGCCGAGTTCTTCGGCGAAGTGCGCATCGTGCGCGAGGCGTGGGAGCGCAATCCGGAGATGACGCTGGACACCGAGTACCTCGAACTGCAGCCCGACGCGGACCTCGCGCGCACCGACGCGCCGCTCGTGATGACGCAGGGCGCGAGCCGGGTCACCGCGACGGGCATGCGCTTCGACAACCGGCGCCGCGTGCTGGAGTTGCAGAAGGACGTGAAGGTCACCTACGCGACCCCGATCGCGCTGCCGACCTTCGAACGGGCGCGAGGTCGCTGATGCCGTTGCTGCCGCCCACGCCACGGGTCTGTCGCGTTCGCGCCGCCGTCGTGCTGCTCGCCGCACTGGCGTCGGTCGCCGGTACGGCCCGCGCCGAGAAGGCCGATCGCGACAAGCCGGTCAACATCGAA
>JALORJ010000146.1 GCA_025459035.1 Burkholderiales bacterium | reverse complement strand
GCTGCACGACCTGGCCCTGCGCGACGGTGCGCTCGATGACGGTGCCGGAGATCGACGCCACCACGAACGACTGCGAGTTCACCGTGCGTGTCTGTTCGAGCTTGACGATGCTCGTGTCGGACATGCCGAGCACCTTCAGCTGGTCGTACGACGCGCTCATGTCCGCCTGGGCCTGGGCAAGCTCGGTCTCGCGCCGCTGCAGTTCCGCGGCACCGATCACGTCGGCCTCGAAGAGCTGTTTCGCGCGTTCGGCGGCTCGCTCGGCGAGCAGCTTCGCGGAGAAGGCGCGCAGGAACGCGAGCTGCGCGGTCGACAGCTCCGTGCTGTTGAGCTGCGCGAGCATCTGCCCGCGCTGGACGTCCTGCCCGACGACCGCGTTGAGGTCGGTCACGCGGCCGGTGACCGAGGCGCCGATGCGTGCGACCCGCGTCTCGTCGACGCTGGCCGACGCGGGCACGCGCAGCACGTCGCGGAAATCGATCGTCGAGACCATGCCTTCCTTGACCCACTTCTGCGTCTCGCCGTCGGCCACGGCGACGTTCGGATCGACGACCGGCGCCGCCGGCGCCGAGGCCTGGTCGACCGACGCCGTCCCGGCCTTGTCGCCACAGCCCGCGAGGCCGGCGAGCGCGACAAGCGCGAGAAGGCGAACGCGAACACGGGTCATCGAGGCTCTCCGGCAAGGTCCCTGGCGATCAGGCGGTCCAGTTCGATCAGCGCGGACTGCTTCTCGAACCGGGCATTGAGGAAGTCGGTGCGCACCGTGCGCAGCGTGCGCTGGGCGTCGAGCACCTCGAGGAAGCCGCGCTCGCCGAAGCGAAACGCGTTCTCCGCGACGCGCAGGCCGTTCTCGGCCTGACGCAGCAGACCGCCTTCGAAGGCGGCGATCTGCTGGCGCGCGACCAGCAGGCGGTTCCAGTTGATCTCGAGCTCGCCCAGCAGCTCGATGCGGCGCTGCTCGCCCGCGAGGGTGGCCTGCTGGAACTGCGCGACGGCCTCGCCGATCGGGCCCGCGCGGCGGTCCCACACGGGGATCGGGATCGAGACGCCGGCGATGCCGCGCGACATCTCCGGGTCGCGGTCGATGCCGGCGAACAGCGACGGCCGCGGCACCCGCAGCGCGCGCTCGGCATCGACCCGGTTGCGGGTGCGCTCGATCTCGGCGCGCGTGCGTTGCAGGGCCGGGTAGCGCGCGAGCATCCGCGCCTGGTAGGCCTCGTACGGATCTTCCGGCGCGAGCGGCGCGAGTTCGCCGCGCACGTCCGTGTCCGGTGGCAGACCGCCGCCCAGCAGCACGCGCAGCTGGGCCAGGGCCTGCGTCACGCGCAGCCGGGCACTGTTGGTCTGGTTGACGGCCGAGGCGAACTCGGCCTCGATGCGGACAAGTTCGTAGCGGGCCCGCTCGCCGACACGCACCGACAGTTCGATGCGGTTGCGGATCTGCTCGAGCAGGCGCTGGTTCTCGAACGCGAGGTCGAACTCGGCCTTGCGGCGCAGCGCGAGGTAGAAGCTCTGGCGGATGTCGGCGCGAAGCAGCAGGCGCGCCTCGTCGAACGCGTGACGTGCGCCTTCGAGCCCGGACTCGGCCGCCGCGATCCGCGGTGCGCGCTGGGTCGGCAGGTCGATCGGCTGCGTGATCGCCGCGCTCGAGCCGTTGCCTGCGGTCACGCCGGGCACGCGGGCGCGTACGCCGCCGGTCGACAGCTCGAGCTCGGGGTTCGGATACGTGCGCGCCGTGACGACCCCGCTGCGCAGCCGCTCGATCTCGGCCAGCGCCGTCTGCAGGCGCGGGCTGTGGCGTTCCGCGAGGTCGAGCGCCTGTTCGAGCGTCAGGCTCGGGCGCGGGGCCGACGCCTCGGCCGCGGCGGGCGGGGTCGGGGTCTGCGCCGTCGCGTCGGGCGCGATGCCGGCGATCGCGGCGAGCACGAGGCAGAGGCCGGCCGGAACGGGCAGGGTCATCGATCGGACATCCGGGGCGAGGAGCAGGGCAGTCGACGTGGAGGGCACCGGCCGCGTGCGGCGGGCCGGGCGAAAGCGCGGAGTGTAGGCAGTCGCAGGCCCGAAGCGTTCGAGTTTCGCCGCAGCCGACCCGCGCCGATGGCGGCCGACCCCTCAGAACCTGTGAAGGAACTCGCCGCGCCCGAGCGAGCGCGACTGGCGGTGTCGATCAACGCGCGAAGCGCAGCCGTGGCAGGCTCCACGGCGAGCATTCGCAACGCCGAGCGGCGCCGTCAGGTGCGTTCGAGCGGGTGTGGGGGATGGCTTCACAGGTTCTTAGCGACCCCGGTCGTCCCCCGTGATGCGTGCGCGGGCCCACACGACGACCCGCTGCAGACGCGGCACGGTGAGCACCATCGCCTCGTCGAAGCTGCACCAGCGGTGCTCGTGGTGTTCCGGGCGGCCGAGCTCCGGCGAGATACCGAGGATCACCGGGTCGCGCGCGCTCTCGGCGACGAAGTACTGCGCGATCTTCGCCTTGCCGTAGAGCTCGGTCTCGACGCTCGCCTGGCCCCAGCGGAAGTCGAGATCGGTGAGGCCGGCTTCCTCGCGCGTCTCGCGCCGTGCCGCCTCGAGCGGGGCCTCGCCGGGTTCGATGCGACCCTTCGGGAAGTCCCAGTGGCGAAACGCGCGCAGCAGCAGCAGCTGCCAGGGGCCCGCGACACCGCGGCGCGCGACGACGACCCCGGCCGATCGCTGCCGCGGGTCAGGCGGCCGCGCGGTGGACCGGAACGACATACGGGCCTTCCGGGATCACCGCGACCGCGGGGTCTCCGGTGCGCGCGATGCTCGCGGCGATCGCCGCGTCGACCGACGCGGTGACCTCGACGCCGGTGAGCGCATGGTCCTCGCGGGGCAACCCGCCCGAGTAGAGCGCGATGTGCCCGACCTGCATCGGCTTGATCTGCATCTGCGTCTGCCACTCGTCGACGTCGGCGAAGCGCTTGGCCGCGATGTCGCGCAGGAAGCCGTCGGGGCCTTGCGCGACCAGGCGGCGCTGGGCGTCGACGAACTCGTGCGAACCCATGCCTTCGGAGCACTCGGACGCGATGATCAGCGTGCCGCCGGGCGCGAGGATGTCCATCGGCGCGACCATGCCCTTGACGGTCTGGTAGTAGGTCTTGTCGAGTGGATAGCCGGCCGCGCTGGTCACGACCGTGCCGAAGCGCCGCGGCACCTCGACCATCGCGTAGCCACGGATGAAGTCGACCGCCTGCAGATGGCTCTCGACGACCTCGCCGAAGTTGACGAACGACAGCTGGCGGTGCTCGTCGATGACGGTGTTGATCGCGTACACCGGACCGAGCTTCGCGACGATCGCGAGCTGCTCGCGGTGCAGCGGATTGCCGTCGAGCACGCCGTTGTCGGCAAGCGGGTCGGCCATGAAGCGGTGGCTGTGGAAGGTGGTGATCGTGTCGCGGTGCGCGACGCCCGGCGCGATCACCTTGCGCCCGCCCGAGAACCCGGCCATGAAGTGCGGCTCGACCAGCCCGGTGACGATCTTCAGGTCGGCCTCGACGAAGCGCCGGTCGATGCGCACCGGTGTGCCATGCGGCGTCGGGCCCAGATCGACGTGCATCGCGTCGTCGCGGGCGTCGTGGTTCTCGACGCGCACGGTGGCCAGCACCCAGGGGTCGCCGACCAGTTCCTCCAGCTCCGCACCGAGGTTCGGGCGATGCAGGCCGGTGGCGACCAGCACCGTGATCGCATCGGCCGCGATGCCCTGCGCCAGCAGCGTGCGGATCGTCGGCGCCAGCAGGCGATGGTTGGGCACCGGGCGGGTGATGTCGCAGATCAGGATGCAGGCGCTGCGGCGACCGCGCGCCAGATCCGCGAGCGACGGGCTGCCGACCGCGTCGACCAGCGCCTGCTCGACGGCACCGACCGGATCGGGCAACAGCGGCATTGCCGGCTTGCGGATGACGGTCGCGACCGCACCGGCGGGCAGGTGGACCGGCAGCGTGCCGCGGCCGTACTGCAGGGCGATGTCCATCAGCGAGCGCTCCGGGAGGCGGATTCCGACGCGCGAATATATCGGCGCCGGGCACCCGCGCGATCGCCGGCCGTGCGGCGCGTCAGCCCGCCAGTTCGCGCGGCGTGATCGAGCGCTCGATCAGCGCGGTGCGCCGCACGACCGCGATCGGGTGCGGGCGGCCGACCGCGGCGCCCGTGAGCTGGCGGTGCATGTCGTCGAAGCCGCCGACGGCCTGCGCGTCGAATTGCACGATCGTGTCGCCGTCCTGCAGCCCGGCGAGCGCTGCCGGACCGCCGGCTTCCACCTGCAGCACCCGCACACCGGTGTCGCGGGGGAGATCGAAGTGCCGCACCCAGCGCCGCGGGAGCGTCACCGTCTGGCCGGCGATGCCGATGGACGCGCGTTGCACGCGTCCGTGGCGCAGCAGTGCGCCGAGCACGACCTTGCCGGTGTCGATCGCCGTCGCGAAACAGATGCCCTGCGCCGAGGCGATGATCGCCGTGTTCACGCCGATGACCTCGCCGCGCGCATCGACCAGCGGTCCGCCGGAGTTGCCCGGATTGAGCGCCGCGTCGGTCTGCAGCACGTCGTCGATCAGCCGACCCGACTGCGCGCGCAGGCTGCGCCCGAGCGCCGAGACCACGCCGGTCGTCACGGTGCAGGCAAAGCCGAGCGGATTGCCGATCGCGATCGCGAGCTGGCCGACGCGAACGCGCCGCGAGTGGCCGAGCGCGACGGTCGGGAACGGCTCGGGCCCCGAGATGCGGATCACCGCGAGGTCCGTGTGGGGGTCGTCGCCGATCGGGG
Organism: Burkholderiales bacterium; assembly: GCA_025459035.1. Classification (GTDB taxonomy): domain Bacteria; phylum Pseudomonadota; class Gammaproteobacteria; order Burkholderiales. The sequence goes on along the minus strand of JALORJ010000146.1, from coordinate 3,397 downwards.
TCGCCTCGAAGCGTTCGCCGTTCTCGAAGGTCGCGGTCACCCGCGCGGCACCGTGCACGACGTGACTGTTGGTCGCGATCAGTCCGTCGGGGGTGAAGACGAAGCCCGACCCCGATCCGCCGTTCGTGTGCCGCCCGGTCCACGCGCGGCGCTCGACTTCGAGGCGCACGACCGCCGGACGCACGCGCGCCGCGGCGTGCACGACCGCGTTCGAGTACGCGTCGAGCAGCGCGTCGTCGTCGTCGGTGCGTACAGCGGCGTGCCGTGACGCGTCGTCGTCGGACGGGTCGGGCCGCGACGGCGGCAAGGCCTGGTCGATGAACAGCGGTCGGGCACTCATCGGCAATCTCTCGGAGGCAGGTGGCGCGAGATGTGGTCCGCAACCGCGTCGCACAAGACCCGCGGTCGGTGGGACACTCGGGCAATTGCGTCCCCGCCTGCGGAGTGCCGACCCGATGACCCCTCGCATCCTCGCGTTCGCCGGCAGCCTTCGCGCCGCGTCGTGGAACCGCAAGCTCGTCACGCTGGCCGCCGCCGCGGCGCGCGATGCCGGTGCCGACGTCACGCTGATCGACCTGAAGCAGTACCCGCTGCCGGTATTCGACGAGGACCTCGAGCAGGCCGAGGGGCTGCCCCCGGCGGCGCGAGCGCTCAAGGCGCTGTTCAAGGACCACCACGGGCTGCTCGTGTCGTGTCCCGAGTACAACAGCTCGATCACCGGCGTGCTGAAGAACACGATCGACTGGGTGTCGCGCGCCGACGGCGACGAGTCGGGCCTCGCGCCCTACGCCGACAAGGTCGTCGGGCTGCTGTCGGCGTCGCCGGGAAGCTTCGCGGCCCTGCGGTCGATGGAGGCGACGCGCGGCATCCTGATGCAGCTGGGGTGCCTGGTGTTGCCGAAGCGCCACGCGCTGGCCCGGGCGCACGAGGCGTTCGCAGCGGACGGCAGCCTGAAGGACGCGACCCAGGCAGCCGCCGTGCGCGGCGTGGCGCAGGCCGTCGTCGACACGGTGCGGCGCCTGCGCGGCTGAGGCGCCCCGCGCGGGTGCGGCCGCGGTTGCGGTCGCCCGATGGCGGTGCGCGTCGACCGGGCCTGGCGGCCTCGCGTGTTCCCGTGGCGCCCGAGGGCTCGCGTGCGCCACACTCCGTGGCACACGGGTTGCGGAGCCGCCGCCCGGGGATGTCCTCCAGCAGCGAACCAGCACGAGACTGGCCCATGTCCTACGACGGGTACTTCGACGAGATGACGGCCGCGGACGGCAAGGTCCGGCCGCACTACCAGCCCGTCGCCGACTGGATCGCGACGACGCCGCCAGAGCGCATGCGGCAGATGCGCGACGCGGCGAACATGCTGTTCCACCGCGTCGGCATCACGTTCGCGGTGTACGGCGACGAGGGCGGGGCGGAGCGGCTGATCCCGTTCGACATGCTGCCGCACGTGATCCCTCGCCACGAGTGGAACCATCTCGAGGCCGGACTGCGGCAGCGGGTGCGGGCGCTCAACGCCTTCCTGCACGACGTCTATCACGGGCAGGAGATCCTGCGCTCCGGGACGATCCCGCCCGAGCGCGTGCTGGCCAACAAGCTGTACCAGCCCGCGATGGCCGGCATCGACGTGCCCGGCGGCATCTACGCCCACATCGCCGGCATCGACCTGGTCCGCGCCGGTGCCGGCGAGTACTACGTGCTCGAGGACAACCTGCGCACCCCGTCGGGCGTGTCGTACATGCTCGAGGACCGCAAGATGATGATGCGGCTGGTGCCCGAGCTGTTCGCGCGGCAGAAGGTCGCGCCCGTCGAGCACTATCCCGACCTGCTGCTCGACACCCTGCGCGCGGTCGCCCCCGCGCCCCAGCAGATGGGCATCGAGCTGGTCGAGGGCGCCGACCTGTTCGTCGACGACGGCACGGTCTACATGCGCACCACGCGCGGTCCGCAGCGGGTCGACGTCGTCTATCGGCGCATCGACGACGACTTCCTCGACCCGACCGTGTTCCGCGCCGACTCGGTGCTCGGCGTGCCGGGACTGGTCGACGCCTACCGGCGCGGGCGCGTGGCGCTGTGCAACGCGGTCGGTACCGGCATCGCCGACGACAAGTCGATCTATCCGTTCGTGCCGGACATGATCCGCTTCTACCTGGGCGAGACCCCGCTGCTGAACAACGTGCCGACGTGGCAGCTGCGCCGCAAGGAAGACCTCGAGTACACGCTCGCGCACCTGGAGGAACTGGTGGTGAAGGAGGTCCACGGCTCGGGGGGCTACGGCATGCTGATCGGCCCCACCAGCACGGAGCGCGAACGCGAGGCCTACCGCCTGCGCATCCTCGACCAGCCCGACGCCTTCATCTCGCAGCCGACGCTCGCGCTGTCGACGTGCCCGATCTTTGTCGACGAAGGCATCGCGCCGCGCCACATCGACCTGCGGCCGTTCGTGCTGTCGGGCAAGGAGATCGTGATGTGCCCCGGCGGCCTCACCCGCGTCGCGCTGCGCGAGGGGTCGCTGGTGGTCAACTCCTCGCAGGGCGGCGGGACGAAGGACACGTGGGTGCTCGACTGATGGCCGCGTCGCGATCTGTTCCGGATGTCGCGACGCGGACGGCGGCGCGTCGCGCGAGCGTGCGTGCGCCGCGTCTTCGCAGGTCCTGAGAGGCAGGCGCACCGATGCTCTCCCGCACGGCCAACAACCTTTACTGGATGGCCCGCTTCGTCGAGCGCGCCGAGAACACGGCCCGCATGCTCGACGTCGCGTATCGCATGTCGCTCGTGCCCAAGGACGCGCGCCTCGCCGACCAGGAGTGGTACGCGCCGCTCAACATCACCGGTGCGCTGTACCCGTTCTCGGGGCGCCACAGCACGGTCAACGCCGCCGGCGTGCTGCACTACATGGTGCTGGACCCGGACAACCCGTCGAGCATCTGGTCGTGCGCGAAGGCCGCGCGCGAGAACGCCCGTGCGGTCCGCGGCAGCATCACGTCCGAGATGTGGGAAGTCATCAACGGCACCTGGCTCGAACTGCAGCGCATCACCGAGGACCGCGTGCGCAGCGAGCGCGTGCTGGAGTTCTTCGAGTGGGTGAAGGAGCGCTCGCACCTCTTCCGCGGCGTCACGGTCGGCACGCTGCTGCGCGAGGAGGCCTTCCACTTCAACCGCCTCGGCACCTTCCTCGAGCGTGCCGACAACACCGCGCGCATCCTCGACGTCAAGTACCACGTGCTGCTGCCCAGCGTGGAGGACGTCGGCGGCGCGGAGGACTACTACCAGTGGGCCGCGGTGCTGCGCTCGGTGTCCGCGTTCGAGAGCTACCGCAAGGTCTACCGTGACGTGATCACGCCGCTGCGGGTGGCCGAACTGCTGATCCTGCGCGAGAACATGCCGCGCAGCCTGCACCTGTGCATGG
>JALORJ010000145.1 GCA_025459035.1 Burkholderiales bacterium | reverse complement strand
GCCTTGAGCGCCACCGATGCGGCCGCGGTTCCCGCGGATGACGACGCGCTGGTCTTCGCGGACGACGCGCACTCCGGCGCCGAGGTCGCGGAGGGCCCGCGCTGGCGGGTACTGATCGTCGACGACGATCGCGACGTCCATGCCGCCACGGGCTTCGCGCTGTCGGACACGCGCATCCTGCATCGCCCGCTCGAGCTGATCCACGCGTACACCGCGGCCGAGGCGGAGGCGGTGCTCGCGCGCGAGTCCGACATCGCCGTCGTGCTGCTGGACGTGGTCATGGAGCGCGAAGACGCCGGACTGCGCCTCGTGCGCGTGATCCGCGAGAAGCTCGGGCGCACCGAGACGCGCATCGTGCTGCGCACGGGCCAGCCGGGCTACGCGCCCGAGACCGAGGCGATCCGCGACTTCGACATCAACGACTACAAGACGAAGTCCGAACTCACGCACAGCAAGCTCTACACGACGCTCACCGCAGCGATCCGTTCGTACGAGCAGATCCGCGCGATCGACGCCAACCGCCGCGGGCTCGACCTGATCGTGCGGGCGTCCAACGAGCTGATGGCCGTGCACGGGCTGCAGGCGTTCGCGGCCGGCGTCATCACGCAGATCACCGGGCTGCTCGGGCTCGCGCCGGAAGGTCTGGTCTGCGCGCTCGACATGCCGGATCGCGACGGCGACGCGACCGCGCACGCACCGGTGGTGGTCGCCGCGGCGGGGCGCTTCAGCGACTGGGCGCTGCGTCCGGTCGACGACATCGGCGAGGCCTCGATCCGCGACGCGCTGCGCACCGCGCTCGAGACGCGCCGCAGCCACATCGCGGTCGGGGCGACGACGCTGTTCTTCGGCGGTCGCACCGCCCCCCGCATGGCCGCATGGCTCGCCACCGACCGCTCGCTCGGTGCGCTCGATCGCCAGCTGCTCGAGGTGTTCTGCGTGAACATCGGCGTCGGGCTCGACAACGTCGCCCTGTTCACGCGGCTGCATCGGCAGGCGTACTTCGACGCGCTGTGCAACCTGCCCAACCGCACGCGCTTCGTCGAGCTGATGGACCAGCGCTTCTCGGCGACGCCCGAGGCGGCGCACCGGCTCGCGCTCGCGGACCTCGACGGCTTCGCCGAGATCAACGACGTACTGGGTTTCGCCTTCGGCGATCGGCTGCTGCAGGCGGTCGCGCGCCGGCTCGTCGAGGCCATGGGGACGCACGGCATCGTCGCGCGCACGGCCGGGGACGTGTTCGCGGTGCTCGCGCCCGCCGTGCGGCTCGAGGGTGACACCCTGTCGCGCCTGTTCCGCGATCCGCTGCGCGTCGACGGCGAGGACGTGCGCCTCGCGCTGACCGTCGGGCTGGTCGAGCTGCGCAGCGGCGAGCTGTCCGGTGCCGACGCGATGAAGGCCGCCAGCATCGCGCTCAAGCGCGCCAAGGAGCGCCACCGCGGCGACGCGATCGTGTACTCGGTCGAGATGACCGCCGAGACCGAAGAGCGCGTGCGGCTGCTGCGCTCGCTGCGCGCGTCGTTCGAGCAGGACCGCCTGTTCGTGGTCTACCAGCCGCAGGTCACGCTCGCGACGCGGCGCGTCGTCGGCATGGAGGCGCTGATCCGCTGGCGCACCGACGACGGTCGCTTCGTTCCGCCCGACCAGTTCATCCCGCTGGCCGAGCATTCGGGTCTGATCGTGAGCATCGGCGAGTGGGTGCTGCGCAGCGCCTGTCGCGAGCTGGTGCGTCTCGACCGGGCCGGGCACGCGGGCCTGCGCATGGCGATCAACGTCTCCGTGTCGCAGTTCCGCCATCCGCGCTTCGTCGATTCCCTCGGGCGGGCGCTGGCCGAGACCGGCGCGGATCCAGCCCGCATCGAGCTCGAGATCACAGAGTCGATGGCCATGGAGGACGTCGACTTCGTGGTCGGCACGCTCGAGCGCGCCAAGGCGCTGGGTGTGACGGTCGCGATCGACGACTTCGGCACCGGGTTCTCGTCGCTGGCCTATCTGCGCCGCCTGCCGCTGGACCGCATCAAGATCGACCGCGCGTTCGTGCACGAACTCGACCTGCCCGACAAGGGCGGGCTGATCGCCGAGATGGTGAGCCAGCTCGGCCACAAGCTCGGGCTGGTCGTGATCGCCGAAGGCGTCGAGACCGAGGCCCAGGTCGTCGCGCTGCGCGCGCTGGGCTGTCACGAGGCCCAGGGCTGGCTGTTCGCGCAGCCGATGGACTCGCGCTCGCTCGAGGCGTGGCTGGACGCGCACGCGAGGTCGGACGGCGGGCCACGGTGAACGCGAGCGACTGGCTCGCACTGCTCGGCCGGCATCTGCAGGTCGCGGCGTTCTTCACCGACGCGAGCCACCGCATCCTGTGGAGCCACGCGCACGCGGTCCCGTGGATCCCCGACGGGCCGGTGGCGCTCCCGGCGGGCGGAGCCCCGGCGCTGCCGTGGTGGCCCCGGCCCGAGCCGTGGTCGGAGATGGCACGCCGTGCACTCGCGGGCGAGACTTCGCACGAGGTGGATCTCACCATCGACACGCCCGCCGGCCCCTGCGCGGTCTGGGTCTCGGTCAAGCCGGTCCGTGAAGGCGGCGACGCGAAGGTGCTCACGGTCATGCGCACCGCGAGCGACGTGTCCGAGCGCACCGCCGACGTCCGGCGCACCGCTGCGCGGCTGCGCGCGATCTTCGTCGCGAGTCCGGACGCGATCACGATCACGCGGGTCGCCGATGGCGCCTTCGCCGACGTGAATCCGGCCTTCGAGAAGCTGACCGGCTGGCGACGCGACGAGGTGATCGGTCGCAACGGCATGGACCTCGGGATGATCGTAGACCGCGACAACCGCCAGCGCCTCGCGGAGGCCGTGCGGCGCGATGGCGAGGTGCGCGACTGGCCCTGGCCGGTCCGGCACCGCGACGGCACGCTGCGCGACTGCGTCGCAACCGTGTACCCGGTGGTCGACGACGGCGAGCGCACGATGATCGCGCAGGTACGCGACGTCACCGAGCAGCGGCGCGCGGCGCGTCTGCTCGCGGAGAACCAGCGGCGACTCACCGCGCTGTTCGAGCTGAGCCCCGATCCGATCAGCGTCACCACGCTGGCCGACAGCACGTTCGTCGACGTGAATCCGGCATACGAACGCCTGACGGGCTGGTCGCGCGCGGAGCTCAAGGGGCGCCGCTCGATCGACGTGGGCATCCTCGTCGACGACGCACAACGCAATCGACTGGCGGAGGCCATCCGGCGCGACGGGTTCGTCAGCAACTATCCGTGGACCTTGCGCAGCCGCGCCGGCGAACTGTTCGAGTGCGATGCGACGGTGTTCGCGCTCGAAGGCACCGATCCGCCGGCCATGAGCGCGCAGTTCCGCGACGTGTCGGAGCAGCGCCGGGCGCAGCGCGCGCTGGCCGCCAGCGAGGAGCGGCTGGCGACGATGTTCGCGCAGAGCCCCGACGCGATCACGATCTCGCGCATCGACGACGGCACCTTCGTCGACGTGAACCCCGCGTTCACGCGGCTGGTCGGCTGGAGCCGCGAGGAACTGATCGGGCGACGCGCGAGCGACATGGGCGTCGTCGTCGACCACGACAACCGCGCGCGTCTGGTCGAGGCCGTGCGCCGCGAGGGCGGGGTGCGCGAGTGGCCGTGGCCGGTGCGCACGCGACAGGGAGACGTGCGCGACTGCGACGCGACGGTGTTCATCGTCGACCACGGAACCAACCCGACCATGACCGCGCTGATCCGCGACGTGTCGGAGCAGCGTCAGGCACGCCGCGCGCTGGTCGAGAGCGAACGCAAGTTCGTCGCGATGTTCGAGGCCTCGCCGCTGCCGGCGTCGTACTCGTGGTCGAGCACCGGCGGGCGCATCGAGGACGTCAACGACGCGTGGATCGATGCCTTCGGCTACAGCCGCGACGAGGCGGTCGGGCGGCGCGGTGTCGAGCTCGGAACGTGGAGCGCGCAGGCGCGCGACGCGCTGCTCCGACGCCTGACGAACGACAGTCGCGTCAGCGGCTACGAGACCTGGTTCACGCGCAAGGACGGCACGCGCTTCCTCGGGTCCGCGTCGGCCAGCCTGACACCGCTCGGCAGCGACGAGCTGCTGCTGGTGAGCATCGTCGACGTGACCGAGCTGCACGAGCTCACGCACGCACTCGAAGAGCGCGTCGCGGCGCGTACGCGCGAACTCGAGACCACGCTCGAGCAGCTGCGCCGCACGCAGGGTGAACTGGTGCAGTCCGAGAAGCTGGCGGCGCTCGGCAGCCTGGTGGCGGGGATCTCGCACGAGCTGAACACGCCGATCGGCAACAGCCTCACGGTCGCGACGTCGTTCGACGCGCAGACGATCAAGCTGCAGGAGCTGCAGGACGCCAACGCGCTGACGCGATCCGCGCTGTCGGCCTACCTGGCGGCGGCCCACGAAGCCGCCGACATCCTGTCGCGCAACTTGCAGCGCGCGTCCGAGCTGATCACGAGCTTCAAGCAGGTCGCCGCCGACCAGACGAGCGACCAGCGGCGCCGTTTCGTGCTCGACCGCCTGCTCGCCGAGCTCGTCGTCACGCTGTCGCCGACGCTGCGCAAGACGCCGTTCCGGATCGTGCTGGACGTGGCGCCGGACATCGAGATGAACAGCCTGCCGGGCCCGCTCGGGCAGGTCGTGACCAACCTCGTGAACAACGCGCTGGCTCACGCGTTCGACGGACGCACCGCCGGGACCCTGCGTATCGTCGGTCGCGCCGTCGACGCGGATCGCGTCGAACTCGTGGTGGAGGACGACGGCTGCGGCATCTCGGAACAACACATGCACCGCATCTTCGAGCCGTTCTTCACGACCCGCCTCGGGCGCGGCGGCACCGGGCTCGGCCTGCACATCGTCCACAACATGATCACCGGCCCGCTCGGCGGTCGCATCGAGGTGCACAGCACGGTCGACGTCGGCACGCGCTTCGTCATGACCCTCCCGCGCGCGGCGCCGCAGGCGTCGGCGACGCGTGCGCTCGCGTCGAGCGGCCCGCGCTGACGCGACCGCAGACACCGGATTGTCCTGAATTTTCAGGATCTATTGAAAATTCGATAGACTCTCGGCTTTCCAGGACGGAGTCGCGTATGGCCCTCTCCCCGCTCGCGCAGCGGTTCGTGCTGCATTTCGGCGAGATGGGCAGCCGCTGGGGGATCAACCGCACCGTCGGCCAGATCTACGCGCTGCTGTACGTGTCGCCCGCGCCGCTGAACGCCGACCAGATCGCCGAGGCGCTCGGCTTCTCGCGCTCCAACGTCAGCATGGGCCTGAAGGAGCTCGAGTCGTGGCGGCTCACGCGCGTGCAGCACCTGCCGGGCGACCGACGCGAGTACTTCGCGACGCCCGACGACGTCTGGGCGATCTTTCGCACGCTGGCCGAGGAGCGGCGCAAGCGCGAGGTCGATCCGACGCTGACGATGCTGCGCGACGCCCTGATCGAAGCGCCGACCAGCGACGACGACGCCCACGTGCAGGCGCGCATGCGCGAGATGCACGACCTGATCGACCTCGTGACCACGTGGTTCGGCGACGTGCAGCGGCTCGAGTCGTCGACGCTGCAGCAGCTGATGCGCCTGGGGGCGAAGGTGGTGAAGCTGTTCGAGTTCAAGGACCGCGTCGGCAGCGGCGCCGCCTTGCGGGGTCGATCGGCGAGCGCGCCGGCGAAGGTGTCCTGACATGGACGGGGCCCTCGACGCGACGATGCTGGCGCGCATCCAGTTCGCGGCCAACATCACGTTCCACATCCTGTTCCCCACCATCAGCATCGCGCTGGGCTGGGTGCTGCTGTTCTTCAAGCTGCGCTTCGACGCGACCCGCGACGTGCGCTGGCAGCAGGCCTACGGCTTCTGGATCAAGGTGTTCGCGCTGACCTTCGCGATGGGGGTCGTGAGCGGCATCACCATGAGCTTCCAGTTCGGCACGAACTGGCCGGGCTACATGCGCACGGTCGGCAACGTCGCCGGGCCGCTGCTCGCCTACGAGGTGCTCACGGCGTTCTTCCTCGAGGCCACCTTCCTCGGGGTCATGCTGTTCGGGCAGAAGCGGGTGTCCAACCGCGTGCACACGATCGCGACCGTGCTCGTGGCGTTCGGCACGACGCTGTCGGCGTTCTGGATCCTCGTGCTGAACTCGTGGATGCACACGCCAGCCGGCTTCGAGATGCGCGACGGTCGCGCCTTCGTGACCGACTGGTGGGCCGTGGTGTTCAACCCGTCGATGCCGTACCGCATCACGCACATGCTGATCGCGTCGGGTCTCACCACCGCCTTCCTGGTGGCCGGGCTGTCGGCGTATCGCTGGCTGCGCGGCGACCGCGGCGCCGACGTGACCGCCGCACTGCGCACCGGGGTGTTCACCGCCGCGATGCTCGCCCCGGTGCAGATGGTCGTCGGTGACCTGCACGGGCTGAACACCCTCGAGCATCAGCCCGCCAAGATCGCCGCGATCGAAGGGGTGTGGGAGACCGAGCGCGGGGCGCCGCTGCTCCTGTTCGCGATTCCCGACCCCGTCGCCCGCGAGAATCGGTTCGCGATCGGGGTGCCGAAGCTTGCGAGCCTGATCCTCACCCACGATGCCGACGGCGAACTGCGCGGCCTGGACAGCTTCGGTGACCGGCATCCGCCGGTGCCTCCACTGTTCTGGGGCTTTCGCATCATGGTCGCCACCGGGGTCGCGATGCTGCTCGTCGGCGGCCTCGCCGCGTGGCAA
>JALORJ010000144.1 GCA_025459035.1 Burkholderiales bacterium | reverse complement strand
CTGTTCAGCGGCAACTGGGCCGACGGGACCGCGAGCGGCCTGTCGGTATGGAACCGCAAGTGACGTGACGACGCCCTCCTCGGCGGCCGTTCGCGGCGGTCGGGGCGGGCGGGTCGCGTACGGCCTCCGGTATAAGCCCGGGGATGGACGCGACAGCATGGCTCTCCGGCCCGGTTCCGCAGGCTTGCGCAGGGGGTCGCAGCCCGAGCGGCTGCCGCGGCGCGCGCTGCCGTCCCATCGGCCGTGGCCGATGGTCGAACCCGGGTGGCCTCTCGTACCCACCCTCTCCGCCAGACCCCCGAAAACGACAAAGCCCGCGTGCGCGGGCTTTGCTCGGGGGTCTGGCGGAGAGGGTGGGATTCGAACCCACGTGCCGCGTTACCGCGACCATCTGATTTCGAGTCAGCGCCGTTATGACCGCTTCGGTACCTCTCCGGAAGGCGGCGGAGACTAGCACTGCATGAGGGTCACGTCACGCCCGAAGGTGCGCCCGTGGCTGTATCTGCTGGGCGTGGCGGCGCTGCTCGCGGGGGTGCTGTCGCTGCCGCGGGTCGCGCCGCTGGTGGTGCCGCGCCCGCCGCCGCGGTTCGTCGATGCGACCGAGCTGGTGGTGGTCACGCGCAACAGCCCGACCACGCGCTGGCAGGACGCCGACGGCAACTTCGTCGGCCTCGAGAACGACCTGGTCGCGTTGTTCGCGCAGGACGTCGGGCTGCCGGTGCGCTATGTCGAGGCGCGCTCCTACCGCGACGTGCTGCCGACGCTGCTGCGGCGCGAGGCCCATTTCGCGGCCGCGGGGCTGTCGATCACGCCCGAGCGCCTGCGCCGCGTCACGTTCGGACCCGCGTACATGACGGTGCGACAGGTGCTCGTCCACACGACCGACGCCGGGCGGCAGCGCGGGCTGCGCAGTCTCGAGTCGAAGCGTGTCGAGGCGCTGGCCGGGTCCAGCGGTGCCTCCCGGCTGCGCGATCTCGGCGTGCGCCTGAAGCGCCTGGTGTGGACCGAGGCCCCCGCCGAGAACCCCGAGGAACTGCTGGCGCGCGTCGCCGACGGGCGCACCGACTATGCCGTCACCGGGTCGCACATCTTCGATGTCGCGCGCAACTTCCACCCGAACCTGGTGCAGGGCGTCGCGCTCGGCGACAAGGAGCAGCTCGCGTGGGCGTTTCCGCCCGACACCGATCCGGCGCTGGTCGACGCGGTCAACCGCTTCTTCACCCGCATCGGCCGCGACGGCACGCTCGCGCAGCTCGTCGACCGCTACTACGGCCACGTGAAGCGGCTGGACCGGCAGGACCTCGACGCGTTCTACCTGGCGATGCGCACCCGCCTGCCGGACTTCCGCCGCCACTTCCACGAGGCGCAGTCGCTGAGCGGCATCGACTGGCGCCTGCTCGCCGCGCTCGCGTTCCAGGAGTCGAAGTGGGACCCGCTGGCGACGTCGCCGACCGGGGTGCGCGGCATGATGATGCTGACCGGGAACACGGCCGACCGCCTCGGCGTGCGCGACCGGCTCGACCCGCGCCAGAGCATCCTCGCCGGTGCGCGCTATCTGCGCGATCTGCGCGACGCGCTGCCGCCGCGCATCGCCGAACCCGACCGCACGTGGCTGGCGCTCGCCGCCTACAACCAGGGCCTCGGCCATCTCGAGGATGCGCGGCAGCTCGCGGCGCGCCAGAAGCTCGATCCGGATCGCTGGATCGGCGTGCGTCAGACCCTGCCGCTGCTGACGCAGCCAGACGTCTACGAGACGGTCCGCCACGGGTTCGCGCGTGGCGGCGAGGCGGTGGTGCTGACCGAGAACATCCGCACGTACCACGACATCCTGGTGCGCTTCGAGCCCGCGTACCGCGCCGACGCGCCGTTGCTCACGCCGGCGGCGGACGGCGCGGCGCGCGCCGACTGACCGGCAGCGCGCGGCGCCGGTGCAGTGCCGCGACGCGGTCGGTCTTGCGTGGCGGCGTGCCCTGCAGGCCCTCAGGTGGCCGGGATGACGTCGATGCCGCCCATGTAGGGCCGCAGCGCGGCCGGAATCGCGATGCTGCCGTCGGCGCGCTGGTGGTTCTCGACGATCGCGACGAGCGTGCGCCCCACCGCCAGACCGGATCCGTTCAGCGTGTGCACCAGTTCGGGCTTGCCGGCGGCATTGCGGAAGCGCGCCTGCATGCGCCGCGCCTGGAACGCCTCGAAGTTCGAGCACGACGAAATCTCGCGGTAGGCGCCCTGCCCCGGCAGCCACACCTCGATGTCGTAGGTGCGTGCCGCCGAGAAGCCCATGTCGCCGGTGCACAGCACGACGGTGCGATACGGCAGTTCAAGGCGCTGCAGGATGGTCTCGGCGTGCGCCGTGAGTGCCTCGAGCGCGGCATCGCTCGCGTCCGGCGCGACGATCTGCACGAGCTCGACCTTGTCGAACTGGTGCTGCCGGATCATGCCGCGCGTGTCGCGGCCGTACGACCCGGCCTCGCTGCGGAAGCACGGCGAGTGGCAGACGAACTTCAGCGGCAGCGTGTCGGCCGCGACGATCGCGTCGCGCACGAGGTTGGTGACCGGCACTTCGGCCGTGGGGATCAGGTACAGCGGCGGATCGCCGGCGCCGCGCGGCACCTTGAAGAGGTCGTCCTCGAACTTCGGCAGCTGCCCCGTGCCGCGCATGCTGTCCGCGTTCACGAGATACGGCACGTACACCTCGGTGTAGCTGTGCTCGGCGGTGTGGACGTCGAGCATGAACTGCGCGATGGCGCGGTGCAGGCGCGCGATCGCGCCCTTGAGCACCGTGAAGCGCGCGCCGGCCACCTTCACGCCTGCCTCGAAGTCGACGAGCCCGGTGCCCACGCCCAGATCGGCGTGGTCCTTCGCCGCGAAGTCGAAGACCGTCGGCGTGCCGACGCGGCGGACCTCGACGTTGTCGTCGGCGGAGCGCCCCTGCGGCACGCCGGCCTGCGGCAGGTTCGGGACCCCCAGCAGCAGCGCCTCGAGTTCGCCCTTGATGCGATCGAGCTCGCCTTCGAGCGCGCGGGTCTGGTCACCGAGCCCGGCGACCTCGGCCATCAGCGCGTCGGTGTCCTCGCCCTTGCCTCGCGCCTGACCGATCGCCTTCGACAGCGCGTTGCGGCGTGTCTGCAGGTCCTGGGTCCGGACCTGCACGTCCTTGCGCGCCTGCTCGAGCGCCAGGAACGCAGCGGTCGGGAAGGAGTAGCCGCGGTCGGCGAGACGCGCGACGACGGCGTCGAGATCGGAGCGCAGGCGGGCGGGATCGAGCATGGCGAACGGGAGCGAACGTGACGCGAGGGCCCGCGATGATGCCCGCTCGGGGCGCGGACCGGGAGCGCCGCGTCCGCCGCGTCCGCCGCGTGCGGGCCGGCGGCCATCGACGCCGGCCGACAACGCGCGGTGCCCGCAGCCGTTGTGGTCACAATCGAAGACACGGCTCGCCGCAGCCGTCATCCCCTACCCGTGGAGTCGCTGCACCATGTTCTTCTCCGACAAGGATTCGAAGGCGACCATCGCCGCCTTGCGCCGCGCCCTCGCGATCGTCGAGTTCTCCCCGGACGGCACGATCCTCGACTGCAACGAGAACTTCGAGAAGGCGATGGGCTATCCGCTGGCCGAATTGCGTGGCCAGCACCACCGCCTCTTCTGCGACGACGCCTACGCACGCTCGCCCGAGTACGCGGCGTTCTGGCAACGCCTGGCGCGCGGCGAGTTCGCGACCGGCCGCTACAAGCGCCTGCGCAAGGGCGGTGACCCGATCTGGCTGGAGGCGAGCTACAACCCGGTGCTGGACGGCGCGGGCAAGGTCACGAAGGTGGTCAAGTTCGCCGCCGACGTCACCGCGCAGGTGCGCGAGGCGGCCGAGAACAAGGGCCGCATCGACGCGATCAGCCGCTCGTCGGGGATGATCGAGTTCACGCCCGACGGCACCATCCTCGCGGTCAACGACAACTTCCTGAAGGTCGTCGGGTACACGCGCGAGGAGATCGTCGGCAAGCACCACCGCATGTTCTGCGAGCCCGCACTCGCCGCGTCGCGCGCGTACGCGGAACTGTGGTCGAGCCTCGCGGCCGGGCGCTTCTCCAGCGGTCGGTTCAAGCGCATCCGCAAGGACGGCACGCCGGTCTGGCTGGAGGCAAGCTACAGCCCGGTGCTGGACCCCGACGGCAAGGTCACCCGTGTGGTCAAGTTCGCCTCCGACGTGACCGACGAGGTGCGCAAGGCCGACGAGTTCCGCGTGCTGTCGCTCGTGGCCAACGAGACCGACAACTCGGTGCTGATCTGCGATCCGGACGGGCTCACGCTCTACGTCAACCCGGGCTTCACGAAGCTCACCGGCTACGCGGCGAGCGACATCCTCGGGCGCAAGCCCGGCAGCCTGCTGCAGGGCAAGGACACCGACCCGAAGACCGTGCAGCGCATCCGCGACAAGCTCAAGGCGCGCGAGCCGTTCTACGAGGAGATCCTCAACTACGGCCGCGACGGCACGCCGTACTGGATCTCGCTGTCGATCAACCCGGTGCTCGACGAGCACGGCACGCTGAAGAACTTCGTGTCGATCCAGGCCAACGTCACCGACACCAAGCTCCGGTCGCTCGAATACAACGTGCGCCTCGACGCGATCGCACGCTCGAGCCTCGTGGCGGAGTGGACCGGCGACGGCAACCTGACCAGCGCCAACGACCTCTTCCTGCGTGCGCTCGGCGACGACAGCGTGCCGGGTGCGCAGCGCCGTCTGGGCGTGCTGCGCCAGACGCTGGCCACCGACCAGTGGCAGCTGCTCGACACCACCGGCGTCTTCTCGGGCGAGGTGGGCCTGCCGGGGGCCCTCGGCGGCACCGTGTGGATCAACGGCAGCTTCAACCGCATCAAGAGCCTCAACGGCGAAGACGACAAGATCGTCATGGTCGGCGCCGACATGTCCGCGCGCAAACGCGTGATCGAGGAGACCAACCAGGTGATGGCCGACGTGCTCGGCCGCATCGGCGGCATCGTCACCGTCATCGACAGCATCGCCAACCAGACCAACCTGCTGTCGCTCAACGCCGCGATCGAGGCCGCTCGCGCCGGCGAGTCCGGGCGGGGCTTCGCGGTCGTCGCCGACGAGGTGCGCAAGCTCGCGGCGCGCTCCGCCGACTCGGCCAAGGAAATCGGCGGGCTTGTCGTCGACACGCAGAAGCGCATCGACGCGCTGTCGGACTCGCTGCGCAAGATGGGCTGACGCGCGCGCGGGTGCGCGTCGCGGCCCGTGCGCGTCAGTCCGACGTCGGCGGGTGCGTCGCGTCGACGGCGTCGTTGCCGGCGTCACCGCGCGCAGCCGCATCGAGCGCACGCAGATGCGCGAGCTTGTCGGCGATCCGCGCTTCGAGCCCGCGCGGCACCGGCACCCAGAAGGTCGGCGGGTCGACAAGGTCGTCCGGGAAGTACGTCTCGCCGGCCGCATAGGCATCCGGCTCGTCGTGGGCGTAGCGGTAGGCGCGGCCGTGACCCAGCTGCTTCAGCAATGCGGTCGGTGCATTGCGCAGGTGCAGCGGCACCGGCCGCGACCCGTCGCGCTGCACGAACGCCCGCGCGGCGTTGTACGCGGCGTACACCGCGTTGCTCTTCGGCGCGGCGGCGAGATACAGCACCGCCTGCGCGAGCGCGAGTTCGCCTTCCGGCGAGCCGAGCCGCTCCCAGGTGGCGCACGCGTCGAGCGCGAGCGTCAGCGCGCGCGGATCGGCGTTGCCGATGTCCTCGCTCGCCATGCGCACGATGCGCCGACCGACGTAGAGCGGATCGGCGCCGCCGTCGAGCATGCGCACGAACCAGTACAGCGCGGCATCCGGGTTCGATCCGCGCACCGACTTGTGCAGCGCCGAGATCTGGTCGTGGAAGGCGTCGCCGCCCTTGTCGAAGCGGCGCAGGTTCTGCGCGAGGGTCGCCTGCACGAACGCGTCGTCGACCGTCGTGACACCGGCGGCGCTCGCCGCCGCCTGCAGCGTGTCGAGCATGTTCAGCAACCGCCGCGCGTCGCCGTCGGCGGCACCGACCAGCATCGCGCGCGCCGCTGCCGTGACATCGGCCGCCGCCGGCGCGTACGCACGCGCACGGTCGATCAGCGTGTCGAGCTCGGGCGCGCTCAACGCGTTCAGCACGTAGACCGCAGCGCGCGACAGCAGCGCCGCGTTGACCTCGAACGACGGGTTCTCGGTGGTGGCGCCGATGAAGGTCACCGTGCCGGTCTCGACGTACGGCAGGAACGCGTCCTGCTGCGCCTTGTTGAAGCGGTGCACCTCGTCGACGAACAGGATCGTGCGCCGGCCGCTGCGCGCGAGCGTGTCCTGCGCCCGGCCGACCGCGTCGCGGATGTCCTTCACGCCGGCGAACACCGCCGACAGCGACAGGAACTCGGCATCGAACGCGCGTGACAGCAGGCGCGCGAGCGTGGTCTTGCCCACGCCCGGCGGACCCCACAGGATCATCGAGTGCGGCTGGCGCGACGCGATCGCGAGCCGAAGCGGACGCCCCGCGCCGAGCAGGTGCTGCTGCCCGACGACGTCGTCCATCGTCTGCGGGCGCAGCGCCTCGGCCAGCGGTGCGACCGACGCGGTCGCCGCCGCGGTTGCCGCAGTCGGTGTCGCCGCCGCGACGGCCGATGGCGCGGACCCGGCCCCGGTCGCAGCGCGGCGCGGCGTCGCCCCGGCCGGGGCGACCGGCACGTCGCCGAACAGGTCGGCGTCGTCGCTCATCGCGCGCCG
>JALORJ010000143.1 GCA_025459035.1 Burkholderiales bacterium | reverse complement strand
TCGCGGCAGAGCAGTCGCACCACGCGCCCGGCCGTCGGCGCGGTGACCGGGATCTCCATCTTCATCGATTCGACGACCACCAGCGGCGCACCGGGGTCGACGCGGTCGCCCGCGGCCACCGCGAGCTTCCACACGTTGCCGGCCACGGCCGACGCCACGGTGCGTTCGCGCGGACCCAGCGCGACGGCATCCGCGGCAGGCGGCGCGACGGGGTCGGGCTCGGCCACGAATTCGGCCTGACCCGCGGCGCGCCAGCGCTCGCGTTCCGCGTCGAACGCGGCCTGCTGGCGGGCCTTGAACGCGGCGATCGAATCGCGGTTCTCGGCGAGAAAGCGCGCGTGGTCCGCAAGCCGGAACGTGCCGGGTTCGATCTCGAGCCGATGGCGCCCCAGCGGAAAGTCGTCGCGCATGCGCGCGAGTTCGGCCTCGGTCACCGGATGGAAGCGGATGCGGTCGAAGAAACGCAGCAGCCACGGCTTGCCGGGCGCGAACTCCGGCGTCGTGCGCCAGCGGTTCCACATCTGCACGGTGCGCCCGACGAACTGGTAGCCACCCGGCCCTTCCATGCCGTAGACGCACAGGTACGCGCCGCCGATGCCGACCGCGTTCTCCGGCGTCCACGTACGCGCCGGGTTGTACTTGGTCGTCACCAGGCGGTGCCGCGGATCGATCGGGGTCGCCACCGGCGCGCCGAGGTACACGTCGCCCAGCGCCATCACGAGGTACTCGGCGTCGAAGACGATGCGCCGCACGTCGTCGACGTGGTCGAGGCCGTTGATGCGGCGGATGAACTCGATGTTGCTCGGGCACCACGGCGCGTCGGGCCGCACCGAGCGCATGTAGCGCTCGATCGCGAGCCGTGTTGCCGGGTCGTCCCACGACAGCGGCAGGTGCACGACGCGCGACGGCACCTCGATCGCGTCGACCGGCGGCGCGTCGCGTTCCATCGCGATCAGCAGGTCGAGCAGGCGCTCGCGCGGCAGCCGCGGCGGATCGAACCGCACCTGCAGCGAGCGGATGCCCGGGGTGAGGTCGACGATCCCCGCGATGCGCTCGCGCGCGAGACGCTCCATCGCCGAGTGCGCCCGCAGCCGGCTGACCAGGTCGATGCGCGGCGCGCCGTACTCGACGAGCAGCCAGCCGTCGCCGGACTGCCGGTAGACGACATCGATGCCGGCCTCGGCCGCGTCGAGGCGCGCCAGCACCGGCGCCGGCCGCGTCGGCGCCGGCACACGCGGCGCCGCCGGGCGCTTCAGCGCCGTGATCGCGCGCTGCGCCGCGGCGGCGTGGGCGTCGGCCCAGCCGGACTCGACGCGCACGAAACGCAGGCGGTCGCCGGGCACGAGCTGACCGAGCTTCCACAGGTCGGCCTCGGCGATCACCGCCGGACAGACGAAGCCGCCGCAGCTCGGGCCGTCGGGGCCGAGGATCACCGGCATGTCGCCGGTGAAGTCGATCGCGCCGATCGCGTACGCGTTGTCGTGCAGGTTCGACGGATGCAGCCCGGCCTCGCCGCCGTCGGCGCGCGCCCACTGCGGACGCGGGCCGATCAGGCGCACGCCGGTGCGGCTCGAGTGGTAGTGCACCTCCCACTCGGCGTCGAAGAACGCGCCGATGCCGGCGTCGGTGAAGAAGTCCGGTGCCCCGTGCGGGCCGTACAGCACCGCGATGTCCCAGCGCGCCGGGTAGTGCGGGACGAGCGCGGTCGGCAGCGCGCGCGGTGCCGGGCACGCCGCGCCGCGATGCAGCGGCAGCACGTCGCCGGCACGCAGCGGGCGCCCGCCGTGACCGCCGAACCCGCCCAGCGTGAAGGTCGCGCGCGCGCCGAGGTACTCGGGCACGTCGAAGCCGCCGGCCACCGCGACATAGGCGCGCAGACCGCGGCCGCGAACCGCACCCAGCGCGAGCGTCGACCCGGCGGGCACCGCGTGCGACGCCCAGTTCGCGAGCGCCTTCCCGTCGAGCCGCGAGGCGCAGCGCGAGCGCGTCCATCGGCCCCGACGGCGGCACGCCGACATCCCAGTAGCCACGCCGCCCGGGCCAGTCCTGCACCGTCGTCTGCATGCCGGGCTCGAGCACCTCGACGCCCGTGGCCGCGTACGTGAACGTCGACAGGAACGCGGTCGTCGCGCGCCCGTCGCGCAGCACCGGGTCGGCGCACACCTGGCGCAGGTAGTCGAGGTTGGTCTCGATGCCGCCGATGCGCGTGTCGGCCAGCGTGTGTCGCAGCTTCGCCAGCGCGGCGTCGCGGTCGACCCCGGTGGCGATGACCTTGGCGAGCATCGGGTCGTACCAGGGCGGCACGTCGACCCCCGCGTCGACCCAGGTCTCGACACGCACGTGATCGGGGAAGTGCACCTCGGTCAGCGTGCCGCTCGACGGCCGGAATCCGAGCGCGGGGTCCTCGGCATACAGCCGCACCTGGATCGCGGCGCCCTGCGGCTGCGCGCTGAAGCCTGCGAGGTCGAGTTCGCCCGCGGCCTCGCGCACCATCCACTCGACGAGATCGATGCCGGTGACCGCCTCGGTCACGCCGTGTTCCACCTGCAGCCGCGTGTTGACCTCGAGGAAGTGGAAGTCGCCGCGGTCGGCGTCGAGCACGTACTCGACGGTACCGGCCGAGCGCCAGCCCACCGCCTGCCCCAGACGCACCGACGCGTCGAACAGCGCCGCGCGCGTCGCCGCCGGCAGATGCGGCGCCGGGGTCTCCTCGATCACCTTCTGGTGGCGCCGCTGCACCGAGCAGTCGCGCTCGCCCAGCGCGACGACGTGGCCGCGGCCGTCGCCGAAGAGCTGCACCTCGACGTGGCGCGCACGCTCGACGTACTTCTCGACGTACATGCCGGCGTCCTTGAAGTTGGCCTGCGCCAGCCGCGCGACCGCTGTCCACGCCGCGTCCAGCTCGGCGGCCGAGCGCACCAGGCGCATGCCGATGCCCCCGCCGCCGCCGGTGCTCTTCAGCATCACCGGAAAGCCGATGCGTTCGCACTGCGCGTGCGCCGTCGCGACATCGGGCAGCAGTCCGGAGCCTGGCAGCAGCGGCACGCCCTCGGCCTGCGCCAGCGCGCGCGCCGTGTGCTTCAGCCCGAACGCGCGCATCTGCGCCGGCGTCGGTCCGATGAACACGAGACCGGCGGCGACGCAGGCCTCGGCGAACGCCGCGTTCTCGGACAGGAAGCCGTAGCCCGGGTGGATCGCCTGCGCGCCGGTGGCACGGGCGGCCGCGAGGATGCGGTCGATCGAGAGGTAGCTGTCGGCGGCCGCCGCCGGTCCGATCGCGACGGACTCGTCGGCGGCGCTCACGTGCAGCGACGCGCGATCGGCCTCGGAGTACACGGCGACCGACGCCACGCCCATGCGACGCAGCGTGCGGATCACGCGGCAGGCGATGGCACCGCGGTTGGCGATCAGGACCTTGTCGAACATGGTGGAGGCACGGGCGGGCGGGCCGTCCCGCCGGTGGAGAGAACGGCGCCGGGTCGTCCCGCCGCCGTGCGCGGTGCGACGCCGGTCAGGCCGGGTCCCACGCGATCAGGCGCACCGGCGTCGGATTCCAGCCGTTGCACGGATTGTTCAGCTGCGGGCAGTTCGAGATGACGACGATCACGTCCATGCACGCCCGCAGTTCGACGTACGCGCCGGGGCGGCCGATGCCGTCGGCGAACACGAGCGTGCCGTCCGGTGTGACCGGCACGTTCATGAAGAAGTTGATGTTGTGCGTGATGTCGCGCTTGCCGGCGTCGAACGCGTCGTGCTGCGCGAGGGCCGAGACGAAGTTGCAGCGGCACGCGTGCATGTGACGCTTGTCGAGGGCGTAGCGCACCGTGTTGCTCTCCTGCGCACAAGCACCGCCCAGCGTGTCGTGCCGGCCGCAGGTGTCGGCGACGATCTCGAGCATCGGCCGGCCCTCGGTCGACATCAGCACCGTACCGACGCCGAGGTACAGCGCCGCCTGGTGCTGGATCGTGTCGACGGCGCTGTAGCGCTCCTCGATGTCGTGCGCCGCGTAGAACAGCGTGTCGACGGCCTGCTGCCCTTCGAGATCGTGGATGCGCAGGGTCTGGCCGCGCAGCAGCGTGCGCGTCCACGGCTCGCCTGCCGGGCAGATCACGTCCCACACGGCGGTGGCCGGATCGAGCGCGCTCTCGACGTGCTTCGGATCGGTCGGGGTCATTCGGCGAAGTACCGCTCGGTGTTGATGAAGGCGCGCGCGTTCTGTTCGCACGCGTTGCGGCAGCGGTCATCCGGTGCGGCAAGCCCGCAGCGCCATGCCGTGACGCGCACCGGCTTCGGCGCCCAGTCGCGGCGCGGATCGAGCGGATGCACGCAGGTCGAGACGACGACCAGCGCGTGCATGTCGAAGCGCAGGTCGACGTGCTGTCCGGCGCGCGCGCGCGTGGTGTCGAAGTGCAGCCGGCCGTCGAGGTCGACGTCGACCTTCGTGAACCAGTTGACGTTGGCGTGCAGGTCACGGCGCGTGAGGCCGGCCTTGCCGAGCTCCTTCAGGAAGCCTTCCTTGCCGCTGCGGTGCATCGCGTTGCGATGCGTGCCGAAGCGCGCCTCGCCGAAACGCGCGTGCAGGCGCGCGTCGTCGAGCACGCCGCAGACGGTGTCGTGCGGGCCCGCCGTGTCGTCGATCACCGAGGCCAGCACCCGCCCCATGTCGCTCATCAGCGTGTGACCGGCGGTGAGCACCGCGGTGTGCTGCGCCTTCAGCGTGTCGGGCATGTTGTAGCGCTCGACCCGATCCTCGTGGTTGAAGATCAGCATCGACGCGTTCGCGCCACCGTCGACATCGGTCAGGCGCAGCGCGACGCCGCGGCGCACGACCGCCTGCCAGTGCTGGCCGCCGTGCAAGGTCTCCTCCCACAGGATCGGCCTGGGCGGGGCAGCCGCGGGCGTCATGTCGAGGACGCCGCGCGCGAGAGCTTGTCGAGCAGCTCGAAGTCGGTCTTCATGCCGGAGGTCTCGCGGATGCGCTCGACCACGGCCTTCTTCAGATCGAGGAAGGCGCGGTCGAGCTTCATGTCCTGGTGACGCTGCGCGGGCAGCGGCACGTCGTAGATGGTGTCGATGCGGCCCGGCCGCGGCGCCATCAGCACGACGCGCTGGCCGAGGTAGATCGCCTCCTCGACATCGTGCGTGACGAACACGATGGTCGCGCGCTCGAGCTTGAACACGTGGCGGATGAGGTCGTGCATCACCTCGCGGGTCTGCGCGTCGAGCGCCCCGAACGGCTCGTCCATCAGCAGGATTTCCGGGCGCCCCATCAGCGCGCGCGCGATCGCGACGCGCTGCTGCATGCCGCCCGACAGCTGCGTCGGGTAGGCCCGCGCCATGCTGCGCAGCCCCATCAGGTCGAGCAGCGCGTCCGCCCGCCCCATCGCCACCTCGACGTCGCTCGAGGTCAGGTGCTCGCGGTTGATCGCGAGCTGGCGCGAGAAGCGGATGTTCTCCACCACGTTCAGCCACGGATACAGGCTGTAGTGCTGGAACACCATCGCGCGGTCGGCGCCCGGGCCCCTCACCGGCCGCCCCGCCGCCACGATCTCCCCGGACGTGTGGTACTCGAGCCCTCCGATGATGCGCAGCAGCGTCGACTTGCCGCAGCCCGACGCGCCCACCAGCGTGACGAACTCGTTGTCCGCGACGTCGAGATCGACGGCGTCGAGCGCGACCACGCGGGTCTCGCCGTCGAACACCTTGCCCAGGCCGCGGACCTGGATGCGCGGCGCGGCGCTCACTTGAAGTGCAGCCACGGGAACGCCTTGCGGTGCAGGAACCGGAACAGCTGGTCGCTCACCAGACCGATCGCGCCGATCAGGATGATCCCCGCGAAGATCTTGTCGGTCTGCAGGAAGCGCTGCGCCTTCAGGATCGCGTAGCCCAGACCCGAATTGGCCGCCACCAGTTCGGCGACCACCAGATACGTCCACGCCCAGCCCAGCGTGATGCGCAAGGTGTCGAGCAGTGCCGGCTTGGCCGACGGCAGCAGCACCAGACGGATCACCTCGGCGCGCGTGGCGCCCATCGTCTGCGCCGCCTCGATCTGCGGCGTCGGCACCCGCCGCACGTCCTCGGCGACCATCAGCACCATCTGGAAGAAGGTGCCGATGAAGATGATCGCGATCTTCGAGCCCTCGTCGATGCCGATCCACAGCATCACCAGCGGGATGAACGCCACCGCCGGCATGTAGCGCACGAAGTCGGTCAGCGGCTCGAGCAGCGCCTGCACCGGCCGGAACGTGCCGATCAGCAGCCCGATCGGCAGCGCGATCGCCGCCGACATCGCCCAGCCGGCCGACACGCGATACGTGCTGATGATCGCGTCGCCGACCAGGTTGTCCTCGTCGAACCAGATCAGCGTGCGGTCCCACACCGCCGCCGGCGACGGCATGAACACCTTCTCGACCCAGCCCGACAGCGCGATCCCCCACCACAGCAGCACCGGTGTCAGCAGCCCGATCGCGGCCAGCGTCCAGAACGTGTTGCGCGAGATCGGGCCCCGGATCGACCACAGGCCCGGGCGGGCGGATGCGCTCGTGGTCATCGCGGGCTCGGGACGACGTTCGGCGGCTGCGGGGGTCGCGGGCGCGATCGCGCCAGCGGCGGCAACATCGACAGCGTGAGACACATCGGCAATCTCCGGAGGCGGACGTGGCGAGAGGTCGAAACCACTGGCCTCCCGGGCTTTTGTCCCTCCGTGGAGCCGCGATCGGACCGTCAGGACCGTTCATGGCCGCCGGCTCTCGGACCAGACAGGCCCGCGCGAGCGGACCTCGGAACCCTAGCCGGCATCAGAGCGTGTTCGACGCTCCTCTCGGACCGCCGCCGTTCGCAACCGCCGTGCCACACGCGCAAGTCGCTGATCCAGCGTGGAAGCGCGCGACGCGGAGCGCCGCCGCACCCGGCCGAGCGCACCGCAACGGCGCGCGCGGTCGGCGCCTCGCACCATCGAAGCGCGAGCGTGGCAGCGCCGCGACCTCGGAACGATGGCCTGCAGATTCTCAGTGCATCGAGATCACGTTGCCGTCGCGGCGCAGCCCGGGGGCGAGGGCCACCGACTCGACCCGATGCCCGAGCAGCGTCACCGCGCCGTCGAGCCGGTTGTTGCCGGTGTCGCTGAACTCGAAGCCGTAGACGCGCCGCACCCGCACCTGGCCTTCGGCGTCGCGGCCCAGCCGCACCCGGCGCTGCACCACGGTCCAGTCGAGGAACTGGAAGCCTTCGCGCTCGCACGCGCGCTGGCCGGCGTCGAGCGCCGCGTCGCGCGCACGCAACGAGTCGAGCCAGAACCAGCCGGCACCGAGCAGGACGACGAGGACGAACCATTCCATCGGGATCGCCCGGTGCGGCCGGGCTGGCGAAGGGAGGGAGAGCGCGGCGAAGTCGGGGTCAGTCGCCATCGACGGCGACGTCGACCGGGACCGCCTTCAGGATGCGGGCCACCGCGCCGGGTTCAACCCCGACCAGGTAGCCGCGCTTGCCGCCGTTCAGATAGATGCGTGACAGCGCGAGGATGCTGCGCTCGACGTACACCGGCATCGACCGGCGCGTGCCCAGCGGCGACGTGCCACCGACGAGGTAGCCCGTGTGGCGCTGCGCGACCTCGGGGTCGCACGGGGCGATGTCGCGCACGCCCAGATGACGCGCGAGGCGCTGCGTCGACACCTTGCGGTCGCCGTGCATCAGCACGATCAGCGGCTGCTGCCGGTCGTCCTGCATCACCAGCGTCTTGACCACGGTGTGTTCGTCGACCCCCAGTTCGCGCGCCGAGACCTCGGTGCCGCCCCGCGGCTCGTAGTCGTAGACGTGGTCGGTGAACGCGATGCCGGCGGCGCGCAGCGCCCGCACGGCCGGCGTGACCGGGGCCTTGTCTCTGGCCATCGGTCACGACCGCCGGAGCGATGCAGCGCGCCCGAGCGGGATCGACGCGCGGACCGGGTCAAGCCATGCTGCACCGCCGTGGCGGGCTGCCTGTCGCGCATGCGCGACGCCGCGCGGCGCGGTCGGGCGCGCTCCAGCGGGTGGGATGGATGGCGCCACGGGGGCTCAGTCCGACGCGAGGGTGCGCGTGAGCGTGTGCAGCATCCCCGACGTGGCGCCCCAGATGTTGCGGCCCTCCCACGGCGTGCGCCAGAAGTGCCGCGTGCGACCGTCGCGCTCGCCCGAGGCGCGCACCCAGTTGGCGCGATCGTGGAAGAAGGCGAGTGGCACCTCGAACACGTCGGCGACTTCGAACGGGTCCGGCTGCACCCGAAAGCCCGGCTCGAGCCAGCCGACGATCGGTGTCACCCGAAACCCGGTGAGGATGTCGTAGTGCTGCAGCGTGCCGAGGATGCGCACATGGTCGCGCGCGATGCCGATCTCCTCCGCGGTCTCGCGAAGCGCGGTGTCGACGCGGTCGCGATCGCCCGGGTCGACGCGCCCGCCGGGGAAGCTCACCTGCCCCGCGTGATGGTGCAGGTGCGCGGTGCGCTGGGTGAGCAGCACGGTCAGTCCGCCGGGACGGTTCACCAGCGGCACGAGCACCGCGGCGTCGACCGCGGCGAAGTCCGGCGGGTGCTCGTGCGGTTCGGGGTCGCCGGGCAGCGGCGGCACGAGACGGCCGCGTGCGAGACGCGCGCGGATCCAGTCCGGATCGGCCGGGACGACGAAGGAAGAGGGCGCGGCGACGCTCATGCCGGTCGACATGACCACGCCGCCG
>JALORJ010000142.1 GCA_025459035.1 Burkholderiales bacterium | reverse complement strand
GAGGATTTGCTGCCGCAGCGGCACGAGTTCGTCGCGCAACCCCACCGCGACCGCGTGCGCCTCGCGCCGCGCGGCGGCGGCTTCGCGGACTTCGGAGCGCGCGTCCACCGCGATCGCGGCCACCTGCGCGAGTGCCTGGCGGTACAGCCCCTCGGCCTTCGCGACGCGCGCCGTGCCCCAGTCGAACAGCGGCAGCTCGAGCGAGATCTCGTACCCCTTCTTCATCGGCGAGCCGTCTTCCATCACCGTCGCCGGGCCGAGGTCGAGCACGTTGACGAAGCGCGTCGCGCGCGTGAGGCCGAGCGAACGCGCGAGCGCGTCGACCTCGAACTTCGCGGCCTGCAGATCGAAGCGCTCGCGCAGCGCGAGCGCTTCGATCGCCGTGTCGTCGTCGGGCAGCGTGTCGGGCACGTCGGGCAGACGATCGGGCAGTGCGAGGCGCGCCGCGGACGTCGCGTCCAGCCCGACGGCGCGCACCAGCCGCTCGCGCGCCCGCACCGCGTCGCGTCGGGCGCGGGCGAGCCCTGCGGCGGCTTCGGCGCGGAACGCCGCTTCGCGCATCCGGTCGCGCGCCGGCACGTTGCCCGCCGCTTCGAGCTGCTTCGCGAGCTCGGTCGCGGCATCGGCGCTGTCCAGCACCTGTACCGCGTAGTCGACGGCCTGGCGCGCGGCGACCGCTTCTGTCCACGCGCGGCGTGCGTCGAGCCCGGCCTCGACGACCGCCTGCGCCACCGACCGCCGCGCGCTCTCGAAACGCTCGCGCTCGAGGCGGATCGCCAGCGGCATCACCAGCGCGTCGATCACCGGGATCGTGACGGCGGTCTCGTTCTTGAAGCCTCCCTCGGAGTTGCTGGTGCGCGTGGTCGTGAACCGCGGGTTGCGCAGTCGCGCCGCCTGCACGAGGTCGGCTTCGGCGACCTGCAGGCCATGCAGCGTGCGTCGCAACCGCGGGTTGGCGAGCAGCGCGAGTTGCACGGCATCGTCGACGCTCAGCGGCTGCGCGAGCAGCGTCGCGATCTCGGCGTCTCGTGCCGCTGAGGCGGACGCGTCGGCGGGTGCGGCGTGCAGCGATGCGCCGAGGCGCTCGACCGCCGCGTCGCGCGCGAGATCGGCGCCCCCGTCGGGGCGGAAGCCGACGCAGCCGGCGAGCACGAGGCTCGTCGCGAGCGTCGACGCGAGAAAGGGAAAGCGGCGCACGGCGTGCGCGTCGTGCGTGCGCCGCAGGCCGTCGCGCGGCGCACGCGGCCCTTGCCAAGGCGTGATCATGGTCGAACCCTGTGAACGTGCGTGCCTTGCGCGACGCAGGCGCGCGCGCGGGCACCGTCGGGCGGGTCGCGGCGCGGTCAATCGCGCGCGTCACGCCCCCGGCGAAAAGGCCGTCCGGGTCAGGTTCTGGGGGGGTGTTCCGCGGGGGGCGGGCGGGTCGACACCGGGTCGAGCACCGTCGCGGCGTGCCAGACAGGTCGCCACCCGTTAGGTAGCGCCGGCCACACGGTGCCGGGCATCGAGGCGCCGGCCATGTGACATAGCGTGCAGCGCTCGCAGGAGCCGCCCTGGTCGCTCGACGCGGTCGACACGTCGGACGCGTCGGTGGATCGGTCGCTCGCGGGGGCCACGTCGGCGGCAACCGGCTGCGACCCGTGACATGGCGGCATCGCGTCACGCGCGTCGTCGACGCCCTCGGTCGCGACGATCGCGCGCAGCGGCATCACGAGCCCGGCCCACGCCTGCACCGGCAGCATCAGCACGAGCGCCAGCACGAGCAAGCGGGTCAACGCCTTGAAGCGACGGTCAGCCGGCCAGGGGTCCATGAAAGAGACGGTAGCACGCGGCGCTTTACGACGCGACCCCGTCGTCGTCGCTCGGGACCGACGCGGGCGCGACCGCGGTCGAGGCCGAGCCGATGTTCCGAGCACGGGCGCCCGCGGCTCACTTCACCAGGATGTCGACCGCGTGCAGCGGCGTGCTGCCGACGTTGGTCAGCGTGACGGCATCGCGCGTGTCGCGCCAATGGAAGCCGGCCGGCTCGAACGTGATCCGCGCGGCGCCGCCGGGCAGGTCGATGCGGACGTCGCCGGCGGTCACCGCCACCAGCATGCCGCACGGACCGTGCAGTCGCGTGCTGGCGCCAGGCGCGAGTTCGACGCGCGTGACGCGCACGCGCGCGTTCTCGGTGATCAGCGGCCCCGCGAACGCGTCGGGGGCCAGCGCGACGTCGCCGCAGCCGCTCAGCAGCTCGGTGTCGGTGACGCGGTAGGGCCGCGTGCCGACGTTGCCGATGCGGTGCGCCTTCGGCTGCGTCGCGTAGCCGATGAAGTAGCTCTCGCCCGGTGCGCGCGCCGGCCGCTGCACCAGGGGTGCGCCCCAGTCCTCGGCGCTGGTCTCGGACGGCGTGATGTTGACGAACACGCCGTCGTGATGATGGACGTGCATCAGGCTGAGCGATCCGGGCGGCAGCTCGACGTCGAAGAAGCGCACGTGCCGGTTGACGAACTTCAGCGCGTGACGCGGCTCCTGGTCGACCGGGATCGGCGTCTGTGCGGCCACGGGCGCGGCGGCCACGAGCAGCGCGATCGCGCCCGCGACACGGCGCACGACGCGTTCGCGAAGCCGCGCCGCGACGCCGTCGGCGCAACGCCGGCATTGCGCTGCGGCTGCGGGCCGATGCGGCTTCAATGGGCCGCCCAGCCGCCGTCGATCAGCACGTCGCTGCCGGTGATGAAGGCAGCGGCGTCCGAGCACAGATAGGTGATCAGCTGCGCGATCTCGTCGGCACTGCCCCAGCGCTTCAGCAGCGCGTTGGCCTGGAGCTCGGCCTGGAACGCGGCGCTGGCCTGCAACGGTGCGGTGAAGTCGGTCGCGATGAAGCCCGGGCTCACGCAGGTGCAGGTGATGCCGTCGTCGGCCAGCTCGGCCGCGAGCGCCTTGGTGAGCCCGAGCAACGCGTGCTTGGTAGCCGAGTACACGCCGCGCCCGGCGCTGGAGACATGGCCCATCACCGAGGCCACGCCGATGACGCGTCCCCACCCGGCCGCGCGCATCGGCGGCACGAAGTGGCGACACATCAGGAACGCGCCGGTCAGGTTGACGTCCATCACGCGCCGCCACTCGTCGAGCGTGAACTCGATCACCGGCTTGCGGATCGCCGTGCCGGCGTTGTTGACGAGGATGTGCACGGCGCCGAAGCGGTCGACGGCGCGCGCCGCGGCATCGGCCACCGCTGCCTCTTCGCGCACGTCGAGCGCGATGCCCAGCGCATCGCGCCCGGTGTCGGCCCGGACCTGCGCGACCGCGGCGTCGAGCGAAGCGGCATCGCGATCGATCAGCACGAGGTCGGCGCCGGCGGCGGCCAGCGACCGCGCCGTGGCCAGACCGATGCCGCGCGCGGCGCCGCTGATCGTGGCGACCCGCCCTGCGAGGAACGGGCCACCGAGCGCCGCGAGCGACGGACCGGTCATCAGCGACCGCTCATCACGTCACCGAACGGCTGCCACTGCTGGCCGTCGAACCGGATCAGCACGACTTCCGCGATCGGGTAGTAGTCGGTCGGGCTGGTGTTGACCTTGATGCCCGGCATCAGCAACGGCAGCTCGACGTCCTTCATCGTCGACGCCACCTTCATCACGTTCTCGCGCGTCAGGTCGTCGCCGCAGGTCTTCAGCACGTGGATCAGGTTGGCCGCGGAGTTGTAGCCGTACGCGTTGAAGCTGTCCTTCGGATCCGCCCCCGGCATGTACTTCTTCAGGAACGCGTAGTAGGCCTTCATCGCCGGGTCGTCCTTGAAGCGGGCGTCCGTCGGGTCCTTGAGATAGCTCGCGCTGATCAGATCCTTCGCCTTGTCCAGCCCCGCCGGCGTCAGCACCGCGCCGACCGACGCCGACACGTCGGTCATCAGCTGCACCGGCTTCCAGCCGATGTCGGCCGCCTTGCGGATGATCTGCGCCGCGAACTTCGGCGTCGCGATGTTCATCAGCACGTCGGCACCGCTGGACTTGGCCTGCACGACCTGCGAATCGACCGTCGGATCGGTGACCTCGTAGGTGGTCTCGAGCACGATCATCTTCGCGGCCTTGTCGCCCAGCACCTCCTTGATGCCGCGCAGGTAGTCCTTGCCGAAGTCGTCGTTCTGCGAGATCACCGCGATCTTCGCGTCGGGGCGGGTCTTCAGGACCCACTGCGCGAACACGCGCGCCTCGGCGACGTAGTTGGGCTGCCACCCCATGGTCCACGGGAAGTTCTTCGGGTCGCCGAACTTGGACGCGCCCGTCGCCACGAACAGCTGCGGCACCTTCTTCGCGTTGAGGTACTTCTGCGTCGCGGTGTTGTTGGCGGTGCCGAGGCTGTTGAACAGCAGCAGCACCTCGTCCTGCTCGACCAGCTTGCGCGTCTGCTCGACCGCCTTCGGCGGGCTGTAGCCGTCGTCGAGCGACAGGAAAGTGATCTTCCGCCCGTTCACGCCGCCCTGCTCGTTGATCATCTGGAAGTACGCGGCCTGGGCCTTGCCGATGGCCGCGTACGCCGACGCCGGCCCGCTGTAGGGCATGGTCTGGCCGACGCGGATCTCGGTGTCGGACGCGCCGGGGCTGTACTTGCCGGCCGCGACGGCGCCGGTCGCGACGAGCGCGGTCACGGCGACCAGCGTGCTGCGGATGAACCGGTTCATCGACTGCTCCTCCTTCGTTGATGGATGCGGTCGTCGAGGCGACCGTCGGACCTGCCGGCAACGCGGCACGGCCACGCCGCGCCGACGTCGAAACGCACGCTACGCCCGCCGCAGCGAACCCGCGACGCGACGCAGCATCCACGCGACGCCTCCGGGCATCGCGTAGATGAACACGAGCAGCACCGCGCCGTAGATGGCCCACGGGGCGGCCTTGGAAATCTGGTCGGCGACGTTCGGCACGAACTGGATGAACAGCGCTCCCCACAGCGCACCCGAGATCGTGGCGATGCCACCGACGACGATGCCGACCACGAAACTGATCGACAGCAGCGTCGTGAACGCGTCGGGCGACACGAACTGCACCGCGATGCCGCCCAGCGCACCGGCGATGCCCGCGTACATCGCGCTGATGCCGAACACGGTGGTCTTGAAGAACGCGGCGTCGACGCCCATCGCCTCGGCGGCGATGGGATGGTCGCGCAGCGCGACCAGCGCGCGACCGACGCGACCGCGGACGAGATTCCACGCGACCACGAACAGCGCCACCGCGATCGCCAGCGTGAACAGGTAGAGCCAGCGGTCCTGCGACAGCGGCAGCCCGAACGGCGCGTCGGGCTTGAGCGTCACGATGCCCTGCACGCCGCCGGTCCAGTGCTCGATGCCCTTGTACTTGAGGATCTGCGGCGTCGCGACCGCGAGCGCGAACGTCGCGAACGCGAGGTAGTGCCCGTGCAGCCGCAGCGCCGGCAGGCCGAACAGGAAGCCGAACCCGAAGCACACCGCACCGGCCACCGGCAGCGTGGCCCAGTACGGCCAGCCTGCCTGGTCCATCAGGATCGCGGCCGTGTACGCCCCCACGGCGTAGAACGCGCCGTGGCCCAGCGAGATCTGGCCGCTGTAGCCGGTGAGCAGGTTCAGGCCGAGCAGCACGATCGCGTAGATCAGCGCCTGCGTGAACTGGAACGTGCGGTAGTCGGTCAGGAAGAACGGCAGCGCCGCGGCGATCGCGACGGCCAGCACCACGCCCCCGACGCGCAGCGCCGGGGTCACACGCGCACCACGGTGCGACGACCGAGCAGGCCGGTCGGACGGAACACCAGCACGCCGATGATCAGCGCGAGCGCGACGGTCAGCTTGAGCTCGGTGCCGACCAGATAGGCGCCAGCGAGGTTCTCGACGACGCCGACGATGAAGCCGCCGAGGACCGCACCGACCGGATTGTCGATGCCGCCGAGCAGCGCCGCCGCGAACGCGTAGAGCATCACGCCGGCCATCATGTTCGGATCGAGATAGACCACCGGTGCGATCAGCATGCCGGCGACGGCGCCGATCGCGGCAGCCAGCCCCCAGCCGAGCATCAGCATCTGCCCCACACGGATGCCGGCGAGACGGCTCGACACCGGGTTCTGCGCCGCGGCGCGCATGGCGAGACCGAGCCGGGTGAAGCGGAAGAAGGCCCACAGCGCGACCAGCACGGCGAGCGTCACGCCGATGCTGCCGGCCTCGTGCGCCGACAGCCACGGGTTCTCGAGCGCGCGGGGCATGACGAACGGACTCGGGAAGGTCTTGATCGTGTAGGTCCAGATCCAGCCGGCGAGGCTGTTGAGGATCACGAGCAGCGCGATGAACACGATGACCACCGACAGCACCGGGGCGTGCTGCACCGGTCGCATCACGACGCGCTCGATCACGGCGCCGGCGACGAACGACGCGACGACCGTCAGCACGAACGCCGCCCACCACGGCAACCCGGCCTCGACACAGGTCCACGCGAGATAGGTCGAGAACATCGCGAGCTCGCCCTGCGCGAAATTGATGTGGTGGGTCGACTGGTAGATCATGACCAGCGCCAGCGCGATCGACGCGTAGATGCCGCCGGTCGCGATGCCGGCGAAGAGCTGGTGCAGGAAGGCTTCCATCGTGCGCGCCAGCTCAGCGACGCGCCGCGCGGTCGGCGCGCGGCTGGGTCGGACGGCGACAGGAATTCGCCGCGCCCGAGCGAGCGCGACGGGCGGTGTCGATCAAGGCGCGAAGCGCAGCCGTGGCGGGCTCCACGGCGAGCATTCGCAACGCCGAGCAGCGCCGTCAGGTGCGTTCGAGCGGGTGTGGGGGACTGCTTCACAGGTTCTCAGTGCCCCAGGTAGGCGCGACGCACGGTGTCGTCGTCGCGGATCTCGGCGGCAGGACCGGCGCGCACGACGCGCCCCGTCTCGAGCAGGTACGCGCGGTGCGCGAGGTCCAGCGCGAGGCGTGCGTTCTGCTCCACCAGCAGGATGCCGACGCCTTCGTCCGCGTTGACGGTGCGCATGATGCGGAAGATCTCCGCCACCACCAGCGGCGCGAGTCCGAAGGACGGCTCGTCGAGCACCAGCAGCTTCGGCCGCAGCATCAGGGCGCGGGCGATCGCGAGCATCTGCTGCTCGCCGCCGGACAGCGTGCCGGCCTGCTGGCGAGCGCGCTCGGCCAGCCGCGGAAAGTAGCCGTACATGCGGTCGAGATCGCGCGCGACGGCCGCGCGGTCGCGCCGCGTGATCGCGCCGACCTGCAGGTTCTCGGCGGCGGTCAGGTCGGTGAAGGTGCCGCGTCCGTCGGGGACGTGCGCGAGGCCGCGGCGCACGATGTCCTCGGTCGCGGCGCTCGAGATGTCGTCGCCCGCGAAGCGCACCACGCCGCGCCGACGCACCATGCCGCAGACGGCCCGCAGCAGCGTGGT
>JALORJ010000141.1 GCA_025459035.1 Burkholderiales bacterium | reverse complement strand
GGGGGCCTGCGGCATGACACGAAGCGGCTCCGACCCCGTGCTACCCTCGATCGGCTTCCGACCCGGGGGGCGCTCCATGCGGGAGAGTGGCGGCGTCCGGCCCCCGCTTTCCTCGATCCTCCGGGACCCCGCGTCCCCGTCGCCATGATCTCCTCCGTCCTCAAGAAGATTTTCGGCAGCCGCAACGACCGCCTGGTCAAGCGCTACCTGCAGAGCGTGCGCGCGATCGCCGCGCTCGAACCCGCGCTGCAGCAGCTGACCGACGAGCAACTGCGCGAGCGCACCGGTGCGTTCCGGGCGCGCGTGGCCGCCGGGGAGAGCCTCGACGCGCTGCTGCCCGAGGCCTTCGCGACCGTGCGCGAGGCCGGACGGCGCGTGCTCGACATGCGCCACTTCGACGAGCAGATGATCGGCGGCATGGTGCTGCATCAGGGCAAGATCGCCGAGATGCGCACCGGCGAGGGCAAGACGCTGGTCGCCACACTGCCGGCCTACCTGAACGCGCTGACCGGCAAGGGCGTGCATGTCGTCACCGTCAACGACTACCTCGCGGCGCGCGACGCCGGCTGGATGGGGCGGCTGTACACGTTCCTCGGCCTCACGGTCGGCACCATCCTGTCGAACCAGCCCACCGACGAGAAGCGCGCGGCCTACGCCGCCGACATCACGTACGGCACCAACAACGAGTTCGGCTTCGACTACCTGCGCGACAACATGGAGTACCGCGTCGAGGATCGACGCCAGCGCGGGCTCGCGTACGCGATCGTCGACGAGGTCGACTCGATCCTGATCGACGAGGCCCGGACGCCGCTGATCATCTCGGGCCAGGCCGACGACACGACCGACCTGTACGTGAAGGTCGACGCGCTCGTGCCGCTGCTGCAGAAGCAGGAGGTCGAGGACGGACCGGGAGATTTCTCGGTCGACGAGAAGGCGCACCAGGCGCTGCTGACCGAAGCCGGTCACGAGAAGGCCGAGCGGCTGCTGACCGACGCCGGGCTGCTGCCCGACGGCGGCAGCCTGTACGACCCGTCGAACATCGTGCTGATGCACCACCTGTACGCGTCGCTGCGCGCGCATGCGCTGTACCACCGCGACCAGCACTACGTCGTGCAGGACGGCGAGGTGATCATCGTCGACGAGTTCACCGGACGCCTGATGAGCGGTCGGCGCTGGTCCGACGGCCTGCACCAGGCGGTCGAGGCCAAGGAGAAGGTCGCGATCCAGAAGGAGAACCAGACGCTCGCGTCGATCACCTTCCAGAACTACTTCCGCATGTACGGCAAGCTGGCCGGGATGACCGGCACGGCCGACACCGAGGCCTTCGAGTTCTCGCACATCTACGACCTCGAGACGGTGATCGTGCCGACGCATCGGCCGATGGTGCGCGACGACCGCATGGACCAGGTCTTCAAGACCGCGAAGGAACGCTACGCGGCGGTCATCGCCGACATCCGCGACTGCCACGAGCGCGGCCAGCCGGTGCTGGTCGGCACGACGTCGATCGAGAACTCGGAACTGCTGTCGGGGCTGCTCGACCGCGAGAAGCTGCCGCACAACGTGCTCAACGCGAAGCAGCACGCCCGCGAGGCCGAGATCGTCGCGCAGGCCGGGCGTCCGAAGCAGATCACGATCGCGACCAACATGGCCGGTCGCGGCACCGACATCGTGCTGGGTGGCAGCCTCGAGGCCGAACTCGCGCGGCTGCGCGCCGATCCTTCGCTCGACGACACGACCCGCGACCTGCGTGCGGCCGAGGCCCGCGCCGCGTGGCAGGAACGCCACGACACCGTCGTGCGGGCTGGCGGGCTGCACATCGTCGGCACCGAGCGCCACGAGTCGCGTCGTGTCGACAACCAGCTGCGCGGACGCTCCGGGCGCCAGGGCGACCCGGGGTCGAGCCGCTTCTTCCTGTCGCTCGAGGATCCGCTGCTGCGCATCTTCGCGTCCGACCGGGTCGCGGCGATCATGGACCGCCTCAAGATGCCCGAAGGCGAGGCCATCGAGCATCCGTGGGTCACACGCGCGATCGAGAACGCGCAGCGCAAGGTCGAGGCGCGCAACTTCGACATCCGCAAGCAGCTGCTCGAGTTCGACGACGTCGCCAACGACCAGCGCCGCGTCGTGTACCAGCAGCGCAACGAGCTGCTCGAGAGCACCGACGTGTCCGACGCCGTGCGCGGGCTGCGCGAGGGCGCGCTGTCCGATCTGGTCGACACGCATGTCGCGCCCGACAGTGTCGAGGAGCAGTGGGAGATCGACGCGCTGGTCGTGGCGCTCGAGGCCGAGTTCGGTCTGAAGCTCGACGTGAAGGCGTGGATCGACGCCGACGGTCAGCTCGACGCCGCCGGCCTCAAGCAGCGGGTCGTCGACGCGGCGCATGCCGAGTACGACGCGAAGATCGCCGACGTCGACCGCGACGCGTGGCACCAGTACCAGCGGGCGGTCGTGCTGCAGAGCCTCGACTCGCACTGGCGCGAGCACCTCGCGGCACTCGACCATCTGCGCCAGGGCATCCATCTGCGCGGCTACGCGCAGAAGAACCCGAAGCAGGAATACAAGCGCGAGGCCTTCGAGCTGTTCGGGCTGTTCCTGCAGACGGTGCGCAACGAGGTCACGCGCGTGCTGCTGATGGTGCAGATCCGCAGCCCGGAAGCGCTGGCCGAGGTCGAGACCGAAGCCCCGGCACTGTCGAACGTCCGCTTCCAGCACATGGACCAGGACGAGGCGCTCGCCGAGGCGAACGCCGACGGCGACACCGCCGTGGCCACGGTGACCCGCGCCGCAGCGAAGGTCGGGCGCAACGATCCGTGTCCGTGCGGATCGGGGCGCAAGTACAAGCAGTGCCACGGCAAGCTCGCGTGATCCGGCCACGGCCGGACGTCGGCGGGGGCCGAGAGGACCGATGGCCGTCGGTCTGACGGCGCCGGATCCGGCGAGCCTTGCACCGGTCGCGGGTGTCGAACTCGGGTTCGCCGAAGCCGGGATCCGCAAGGCGAATCGACGCGATCTGATGCTGATGCGCCTTGCACCGGGGGCGCGCGTGGCCGGCGTGTTCACGCAGAACAGCTTCGCGGCGGCGCCCGTGCAGGTGTGTCGCGCGCACCTCGCGGCCGGCGCGTCGATCCGCGCGCTGGTGGTGAATGCCGGCAACGCGAACTGCGGCACCGGCGAGGCCGGCCTGGCGGCGGCGCGGGCCACCTGCGACGCCGCCGCGGCGCTCGTGGGCTGCGCATCGACCGAGGTGCTGCCGTTCTCGACCGGCGTGATCCTCGAGCCGCTGCCGGTCGATCGGCTCGTCACCGGGCTGCCGCGCTGCGTCGAGACACTCGCCGCCGATCGCTGGGCCGAGGCCGCCAGCGCGATCATGACCACCGATACCGTGCCGAAGGCACGCTCCGCGCGTGTGACGATCGACGGCGTGCCGGTGACCGTGACCGGCATGGCCAAGGGTGTCGGCATGCTGCAGCCGGACATGGCCACCATGCTCGCGTTCGTCGCGACCGACGCGGCGGTGTCCGCGGCGGTGCTGACCACGCTCGTGCGGCGCGTGGCGGACCGCTCGTTCAACCGTGTCACCGTCGACGGTGACACTTCGACCAACGATTCCTTCGTGCTGATCGCGACCGGCGCCGCCGCCGGTCCCGAGATCGCCGACGCCGATGCGCCGGCGGCCCGGGCGCTCGAGGCGGCGCTCGTCGAGGTCGCGGCGGCGCTGGCGCAGGCCATCGCGCGCGACGGCGAGGGCGCCACCAAGTTCATCACGGTCGACGTGCAGGGCGCGGCCGATGCCGCCGAAGCGCTGCGCGTGGCGCGCTCGATCGCCAACTCGCCGCTGGTGAAGACCGCGTTCTTCGCGAGCGATCCGAACCTCGGGCGCCTGCTGATGGCCATCGGCAACGCGCGCGTTGCCGCGCTCGATGTGGCGCGCGTGAACCTGTGGCTGGGCGACGTGCAGGTCATCGATCGCGGCCGGCGTGCGGCAACGTATCGCGAGGAAGCCGGCGCGCGCGTGATGGCGCCGGCCGAGATCGAGGTGCGCGTCGACCTCGGTCGCGGCGATGCCGCCACGACCGTGTGGACCTGCGACTACTCGTACGACTACGTGAAGATCAATGCCGAGTACCGGACCTAGGGCGGCGCCGCGGCGCGCCGCAGCGGCCACCGCCGAGCCGGGCCCGACGCCTGCCGCCACCGACCTCGTGGCGCTGCTGGCACCGCTGGTCACGCGCGCGACGCGGCTGCTCGAGCGCCTCGAGCCGTCGCTGCCCGAACCGTTCGCGGCGCCCGACTTCGAGCGGCACATCGCCTTCCGCTGGCGCCGGCGCGGGACGGCGGCCGGGCTGCAGCCGGTGCTGCATCCACACCACATCGCGTTGTCGAGCCTGCACGGCATCGACGACCAGGCCGCGAAGATCGACGCGAACACGCGCCAGTTCGTCGCCGGTGCCCCCGCGAACAATGTGCTGCTGACCGGCGCGCGCGGCACCGGCAAGAGTTCGCTCGTGAAGGCGGTGCTGAACCGGCATGCGTCGCACGGGCTGCGGCTGATCGAGGTCGACAAGCAGGACCTCGTCGATCTGCCCGAGATCGTCGATCTGGTCGCGCCGACGCGCTGGCGTTTCCTGATCTTCTGCGACGACCTGTCGTTCGAGGCCGACGAGCCCGGCTACAAGGCGCTGAAGGCGATCCTCGACGGCTCGATCGCGGCGACGTCCGACAACGTGCTCGTCTACGCGACGTCGAACCGGCGGCATCTGATGCCCGAGTTCATGGCCGACAACCTCGAGACGCGCTACGTCGGCGACGAGATCCATCCCGGCGAGACCGTCGAGGAGAAGATCTCCCTGTCGGAGCGCTTCGGCCTGTGGGTGTCGTTCTGGCCGTTCGACCAGGACCAGTACCTCGAGATCGTCCGGCGCTGGGTTCGGCATCTGGGCGTCGAGCCCGCCGACCCGGCCGGGCTCGAGCGCGAGGCGCTGCAGTGGGCGCTGTCGCGCGGATCGCGCTCGGGGCGGGTCGCGTGGCACTTCGCCCGCGACTACGCCGGTCGCGCGCTCGCGAAGGGCAAGCGCCGCCGCGCGTGAGCGCCGAGCCGCAGGCCCCGGCGGACGCCGATGACACGCGGCCGTGGATCGAGGTCGCCGCCGCAGTGCTCGAGCAACCCGACGGGCGTTTCCTGCTTGCGCAGCGCCCGGAAGGCAAGGTCTACGCGGGCTGGTGGGAGTTCCCCGGGGGCAAGGTCGAGGCCGGCGAGACGGCGCGCGACGCGCTTGTCCGCGAGCTGGCCGAGGAACTCGACATCGGCGTGCGCCACGCCTGGCCGTGGATCGAGCGCCGGCACGTCTACGCCCACGGGCGCGTGCGGCTGCGCTTCTTCCGCGTGACGGCGTGGGACGGCGTGCCGCGGGGACGTGAAGGTCAGGCCTTCGCGTGGCAGCGGCTGCCCGACCTCGACGTCGGCCCGATCCTGCCGGCCAACGGCCCGATCCTCGCGGCGCTGGCGTTGCCGGTCGTGATGCGCGTGACCGACGCGAGCGTCGACGACGCCTGCATCGACGCGACGCTGGCGGCGCACGGGCCCGCGACGCTGCTGCAGGCGCGCCGGCACGATCTCGATGCGACCGGATTCGACGCGTGGCTCGGCGCGCGGCTCGCGGCGTGGCAGGCGCGTGGGGCGCGGGTGGTCGCGAACGGGGATCCGCGGCGGCTGGCCGCGTGCGGGATCACCGGCGTGCACCTGACGGCAGCCCGGCTGGCGGCCCTCGATGCGCGTCCGGCGTTCGACCGGGTCGGGGCGTCGTGCCACGACGCCGCCGATCTGGACCGGGCCGAGGCGCTCGGACTCGACTACGCGGTGCTGGGAAACGTCCATCCGACGCCCTCGCACCCCGATCGGGGCGGGGCGCTCGGCTGGCCGCGGTTCGCCGCGTTGATCGCGGGCCGCACGCTGCCCGTCTACGCGATCGGCGGGCTGGGGCCGGAAGACCTCGATGTCGCGCGCGCGCATGGCGCCCACGGCATCGCCGCACTGCGCGCCGCCTGGCGGGCCTGACGCGGCAGCGGGCGTCGGCGGTTCAGTCGGCGGCGGTGTCGTGTCCGGGGTCGGGCGTCTCGGCGACCGCCACGCGGTAGCGCTCCGCCGCCCAGGCGCCGAGGTCGATGACCTTGCAGCGCTCGGAGCAAAACGGCCGCCAGCGGTTGTCCGGGGCGAAGCGGGCGGGTGCGCCGCAGCGCGGGCACGGCACGGTGCGCACCGCGCCGGCACTCGACGCAGGCGGGGTCACAGGTTGCACAGCATCAGGTCGAACGCGACGTCGTGCTCGAAAGTGCGGCCCCGCAACGCGCCGCTGGCGTGCGTGAAGCGCACGTTGAGCATGTACTTGTTGGCGCTCACTTCCGGGACGCAGCCCTGCTCGTCGGGCATCTCGAGGCGCAGCATCTGCGCGGTGCGACCGCCCATCATCTCCTGGAACGTGCCGCGCACGGCCAGCAGCGGATGGCGCTTGCCGCTCTCGCGCAGCAGCCGCAGCACGATGCGGATGCCTTCGCGCAGCGGCAGGAACGGCGCCGTCCAGCCGCCGAGGTCGTGCTGGCGCACGTCGGCGGGGCCGCTCAGCCAGTAGTGGTACGACGGCAGGTCGAACTCGCAGACGCCGCCCGGGATGCCGGCGCGCTGCCGGATCGCCATCAGCCATTCGTTGTCGCGCAGTTCCTGCCCGGTCTTGCCTGACGGCTCGGTCAGCGCCGGCTTGGCGCGGTCGATCTCGCGCAGGACGGCATCGAGCATCTCCGACGCCACCGATGGGTTGCCGCG
>JALORJ010000140.1 GCA_025459035.1 Burkholderiales bacterium | reverse complement strand
GAGGACGTGGACGGCGACGGAATGCGCGATGAAGGCGAGCGTGGGCTGTCGGGGTGGACGATCTTCCTGGACGCCGATGGCGACGGCCTGCTCGATGCGGGTGAGCGCACGG
The DNA here is from genome assembly GCA_025459035.1 of Burkholderiales bacterium. Taxonomy (GTDB): domain Bacteria; phylum Pseudomonadota; class Gammaproteobacteria; order Burkholderiales. Next base: position 6,719 of record JALORJ010000140.1, on the reverse strand, counting down.
CGTTGACGGGCGAGGACGGCAGCTACGTGTTCGGGAACGTGACGGCCGGGAGCTGGATCGTGGCGGAGGTGCAGCAGGCGGGGTGGACGCAGACGGCGCCGCGGCTGGGGCCGGCGGGGGCGGGGGTGTCGACGCCCCTGACCACGACGGGCTCGGAGATCGCGCTCCAGGTCGAGGGGTGTGCGTGCGGACTGACGTGGGCGCCTGAGGGTCCGGTCGCGGTCAGCGGCAGCACGAGCACTACGGGGACGGTCGACCTCGGCGCACGCTCGATGAGCCAGGCGCTGGCCACCACGGGGATCACGGCGGCCAGAGATGCGGGCACGTGGGGCGTGCTCGACGGACGCGGCATCCGCACCGTGGTGATCGACACCGGCATCGACCGCGACCACGGCTTCTTCGGCCCGGATGCCGATGGCAACGGGGTGGCCGACCGCATCGTGTTCGAGTGGGACTTCGCCAACGGGGACGCCGATGCGTCGGACCGCAGCGGCCACGGCTCGCACATCGCGAGCGTGATCGGCAGCGGGGATGGCCTGTACGGAGGGGTGGCCCCGAAGACCGACCTGATCGCCCTGAAGGTGTTCGAGGACTCGGGCGCGGGCAGCTTCGCGTATCTGGAGCGGGCCCTTCAGTGGGTGGTGGCCAATGCCGAGGCCTACGACATCGGGGTGGTGAACCTGTCCCTGGGCGACGGGGCGGCGTGGACGCAGGAGGCCTCGCGCTACGGGCTCGCCGACGAGTTCGAAGCGCTGTCGCGGCTGCAGGTCGTGGTGCTGAGCGCCGCAGGCAACCACTTCTACGCCAACGGCGGAGAGCTGGGGATCGGCTACCCGGCCTCGGACCCGGCGGTCATCGCGGTGGGGGCGACGTGGGCAGGGGACTTCGGCGGGCCGTGGCGGGTGGCCGGGGGGGCGACGAACTACACCACCGGTGCGGACCAGATCGCGGCGTTCTCGCAGCGCGACGCGGAACTGATCGACGCGTTCGCGCCGGGGGCGCGCTTCAACGGGGCGAGTGCGACGGGGGGCGTGCGCACGATGCAGGGCACGAGCCAGGCCTCGGCGTTCATGTCGGGGGCGGCGGCGCTGGCGCAGCAGATCGCGCGGGAAGAACTCGGGCGGCAACTGACGACCGGAGAGTTTGCGACGCTGCTGAGGAGTACCAGCGCGCCGATCGTCGACGGGGACGACGAGAACGACAACGTGGAGAACACGGGGGCGACGTACCGCAGGCTGGACTTCGCGGCGCTGGCGCAGGCGATCGGGGCGCTGCCGGCGGCGCTGGACGCAGATGGCACCGACGGCAACGGAACCGGCGGCGGCAGCGACACCGGAGGCACGGGCACGCCGCGGCCGACGCAGGTGGCGGCGCCGGGGGTGCACACGGTGACGGTGGAGGCCGGGGAGACGGTGAGCGACGTCGACTTCGGCAGCTTCCGGCTGGGGACGGTACGCGGGGCGGTCTTCGCGGACATCGACGGCGACGGCACGCGCGACGCGGGCGAGGTTGGTGCGGCGGGTCGCACGGTCTGGCTCGATGCTGACAGCGACGGCGAACGCAACGCGGGTGAGCTGGAGGCCACCACGGCGGCGGACGGGACGTTCGAGATCGCCGGCGTGAGACCGGGGAGCTTCACGCTGCGCGCGCTCGAACCGATCGGCTTCACGAGCACCACGCCCGACGGGGTCGCGCTCTCGATGACCAGCGGTCGCGAGATCGTCGACACCGCACTCGGCACGACTGCCGAAGCGCTGCAGATCGCGAGCTTCACGAACGACGCGAGCGGCTTCGCGGTGCACTTCAACCATGCGCTGGGCACCGACGAGAGCCTCGACGTGTTCACCAGTCGCCTCGCCAGTGGTGCGATCCGCGCGGCCGACGTGCAGGTGCGCGACGTGGCGACGGGCCGCATGCTCGGCGGCAGCGTGATCGTCGACGCCGACGCGCGTGGCCTGCGCTTCGTCAGGTCCGGCGGCCTCGTGCCGGCCGGCGAATGGCAGGTCACGCTGGCCGGTCGCGCCGACGGGATCGTCGATGCAGCGGGGCGCGTGCTCGACGGTGACGGCGACGGTGTCGCGGGCGGCGACGCGACGCTCACCTGGCGGGTCGACGCGGTCGCGCCCGGTACACCGGTGCTGCTGCTGGGCGATGCCGTGCGCGGACCGGGGCAGTCGATCGCGGTGCCCAACGGACCGGCGCAGGCGGCGGGGCGCGCGTTCGCGTGGCCGATCCGCGTCGACGCGAGCGTGGCCGGTGCGCGGCGCGTCGAGCTGAAGATCGTGTTCGACGCCTCGCAGCTGGACCTCGAAGGCCTCGTGCTCGCCGCCGGACTCGACGGTGCGGTGCTCACGGTGGGTCCCGTCGAGCCGGTGCCCGGCGAACCGGCTGGCGGGCAGACGCGCCAGACCTCGATCGTCGTCGTGATGAGCACGGGCCTCGACGTCCCCGCCGCGGGCCGGGCGCTGCTCGAAATCCAGGCGCGCGTGCGCACCGACGCGACGATCGGACGCGCGAGCACGGTGCAACTGCGCGACATCGTCGTCACCGACGCCGACGGCAGCGCCCGCGCCGGGATCGGCGACTCCGCGGTGCACGTGTCGGGCTACGTCGGCGACGCCGACGCGGACGGGCGTTACACGGCGGCCGACACGGCGCTGATCCAGCGCTTCGTCGCGCGCCAGATCGCAGGCTTCGACCCGTGGCGATCGATCGACGCGGTGCTGGTCGCGGACGTGAACGACAGCGGCACCGCGACGGCGCAGGACGCGTTCGTGATGCAGCGCGTCGCGGCGGGCCTGCTGCGGCTGGAGATTCCGGTCATCCCCGCGGCGCCAGTGTCGATGACGGCGGAGGTGATGGCTGCGGCGATGCCGCTGCCCACGCGCGCCACCGCGCCGCTCGCGACGCCGGCTCCGGCGGCGCCCGCTGCGCCCGCCGCGCGGGAGACTGCATCGAACGGCGCGCCCGCGCCGTGGCTGTCAGCGGTGCCCATGCTGCTGACCAGCGCAAACCGGATCGCCCCGGAAGCGCCGACACCCCCGCGATACGACGTCGCGCCGGCATCGACGACCTCGATATCGAACCCGACCGCGTGGAGTGCAGACGCTTGGGCGCGCGACCTCTCGCAGCGACTCGCGGGGATCGACACGAAGCCACCCGTCGACGGCCGCGTGGGGGTCGGCGGGGCGTCGTCGAGCGGCGTTCTTGCGCAACTCGCGCGGGGGGTGCTGCGGAAGTAAGTCCTGTCGGGCTTGGCGCGGCAGCGGCGCCTTCACCAGGCGGTGGTCGACTCCGCTTCGACCTGCCGCAACAGGCTCTCGGCCGGGATCCCGAGGCCCGCGTGCAGGCGTCGGATCATCGGTAGCGTGAGGCTGCGCTTGCGGGACAGCACCTCGTAGACACGGTTGCTGCGGCCGATGAACGGCTCGCGGTCCTTGGGTGTCACGTTCTGCTGCTCCATGCGGAACCGGATCGCTTCGATCGCGTCCGGCACGTCCATCGGGAAGTGCCGTCGTTCCCAGGCTTCCACGAGCGTGACCAGCACATCCAGTCGGTCGGCTTCCGGGGTACGCGGCTTTGCATCCATCAGGCCGTCGATCTCGCGCAGGGCAGCGCGATCGTCGTTCGCGGCGCGAACAGGCTTGATGTCCATGCGAAGGTCTCCAGTCGATCCAGACGCTCCGCGCGTCGATGGCGTCGTACTCACCGTGGGTTCCGATGAAGCGGACGTAGACGATCCGTTGCGCGAAGTTCACCTTCACGATCAGGCGGTACTTGTTGCCCGCGAGATTGAAGACGATGCGTCCGTCCTTCAACACGCTCGCGCCGGTCAACGATCCGTCGCCGCGGCCGAGCGGCCCGGCCGATGGTCCACTCCCTGCACGTCGATGCGGCTCTCGCGCGCGTGTGCCGGACCGACCTTGTCGACGAGCACGCTCACCCCCGAGTCGAGCCGCACGAGTGCCACGGCCCACGGCAATCGCCCGCGAAACGCTGCGTCGAGGGTGTGATGCAGTTCGGTGGTCGCGAGGACCGTGCCCGTCGCGGAGTGCGGCTCGATGCGCACGTCCCCGCCCAGGCAGTGCGGGCAGTGGGTCATCGCCGGCCAGTGCACGCGATGGCAGTCGGCGCAGGTCGGAAGCTCGATGGTTGCGGTCATGACGCCTTCACCCCCTCCAGCACCACCGCCCCCGTCGCCACGCAGCGGTCGTACGCGACGATGCCGAAGCCGCTGACCAGCGCGCGCCTTGCGCCGTGCACCTGTCGGTCGCCGGCGGTGCCCGCGAGCTGGCGCAGCGCTTCGGTCATGCCGAGGTAGCCCCCGGCGGCGCCGGCCTGACCGCCGGAGAGCTGGCCGCCGCCGGTGTTCAGCGGCCACGTGCCGTCGAAGGTCAGCGTGCGGCTGCGCAGGAAGCGGTGGCCGTCGCCCTTCGCGCAGAAGCCCAGGTCCTCCACCTGCATGCACACCGCGACGGGGTAGTCGTCGTAGAGCTGCACGCAGTCGATCGCGTCGGGGCCGATGCCGGCCTGTGCCCACAGCGCGGGCGCGTCCGTGGCCAGGCCGCAGCGCGTCACCACGGGGTCGTCGGCGAACGCGTTGTGGCGCTCGACGCTGGCGGTGATGCGCGCGTATGCCAGACGCAGCGCACGCGCGCGCTCGACGGTGGTGACGAGGAAGCCCTCGGCACCGGCGCACGGCATCACGCAGTCGAGCAGATGCAGCGGCGGCGCGATCGGTCGCGCGGCCAGGTAGTCGGCGAGCGTGATCGGCGTACGCAGCAGCGCGTTCGGCTGGCGTGCGGCGTTGGCGCGCTGCGCGACGGCGATGTGGCCGAAGTCCTCGCGCGTCGTGCCGAAGGCGCGCATCCAGTGGTCGGTGATCAGCGCGAAGACGGTGTTGGGGCCGCCGGCCCCGTGCGGCGCGACGCCGGCGGTGTGGGCGCGGCTGAAGTGCCGCATCGTCTCGGCGAAGGCGCCGGGGCGGTGCGTGTCGGCCGCGACGCAGGCCACCAGTTCGGCATCGCCCGCCTGCACCGCGCGCGCGGCGCGTCGCAGCGCGATCGCGCCGCTGGCGCCGCCGGTCGGTTGCGCGTCGAGCCAGCGCACTTCCATCCCCAGCGCCGGCACGACGGTGGCGGCGGTGTCCGGCGGCAGCGTGAAGCTTGCGACCGACAGCCCGTCGATGTCGCGCTTCGCGATGCCCGCGGCGCCGATCAGCGCGCGCAGCGCCTGCGCGATCCACCACGGCGCGTCGTGCGCGCTCGACCGCACGTACGGCACGGTGATCGGCGCGACGACCGCGACGCCGGCCCAGTCGCCGCTCACGGCTCGGAGCGCTTCTTCAGCATGCGCACGTCGACGCAGTACGGCTGGCGTGGCGCCTCGCGCGCGAGCGTCGCCAGCTCGGCGCGCGACAGCTTCTGCGATGCCGTCACCGGCAGCGTGTCGACGAACGCGACCCAGCCGGGCGCCTTGAAGTACGCGAGCTCCTGCAGCGTCCAGGTCACCAGCGCGGCCGCCAGCGCGGCGCGCTCGGCCGCCGCGATCGGTGCACGCAGCACGACGAAGGCGATCACCTCGTCGCCGCGCAGTTCGTCGGGCGTGGCCGCCACCGCGCAGCTCGCGACCTGCGGATGGCGCACGAGCGTGCTCTCGACTTCGATCGCGGCGATGTTCTCGCCGCTGCGGCGGATGACGTTCTGGCGCCGGTCGACGAAGTGCAGTTGCCCGTCCGGTCCGCGGCGCACCGTGTCGCCGGTGTGGAACCAGCCATCGGCCCAGGCGGCTTCGGTCGCGTGGCGGTCCTTCAGGTAGTGCGTGAAGAAGCCGCGGCGTGGGTCGGCACCGCGGGCGCGCACGCGCAGTTCGCCCGCATTGCCGTCGGTCACCGGCACGCCGTCGGCGTCGACGATGCAGGCGTCCACCGCCGCGTCGATCGGGCCGATGCAGCGCGTGCCGACGTGACGCGGTTCGCGCGCCGCGATGGTGATGCCGCCAGCGCCTGTCTCGGTCATCGCCCACGCTTCGAGCAGCGGAAAGCCGTAGCGCTGCTCGAAGGCCGCGTGATGCGCCGGGTCGAGGCCGGGACTGAAGCCGAAGCGGATCGCGTGCGCGCGCTCTTCGCGGCTCGGCGCGCGCGCCAGCAGCATCGCGGGCATCACGCCCAGCGTGTGCACGACCGTGGCCCCGGCGTAGCGCACGCTCGCGAGCCAGGTGGCGGGATGGAAGCGGTCCATCTGCACGATGCATCCCCCCGTGGCCAGCGCGGCCATGGTCGAGAACGCCATCGCGTTCATGTGCGACAGCGGCAGCGGCGTGGCGATGCGCTCGACGTCCACGCGCAGCGTCGCGAGATCACCGACCGACACGTACCAGCGCGCCGCGTGGAGGAAGTAGTCGTTCGACAGCACGCAGCCCTTCGGGCGCCCGGTCGTGCCGGACGTGTACAGCAGCGCGCACTCGGTCGCGCGGTCGGGCGCGCGGTCCGCCTGCGGTGCGGCGTGGATCGGCGACGGCATCGCGCCGCGGTGGTCCGGCGCGATCACCGGCACGACGCGGTCGATGCGCGGCAGCGCCTTCGCGAGCAGCGCGTGGCGCGCCGCGATCGCCACCACCCGCGTCGCGTCGCTGTGCTCGAGCACCCACGCCAGCTCGGCCGTGCGCGCATCGGCCGGCAGCGGCACGACGGACACGCCGAGCGCGTTCAGCGCCCACCA
>JALORJ010000003.1 GCA_025459035.1 Burkholderiales bacterium | reverse complement strand
CTACTACGCCGCGCTGCCGTGGTGACGGTCGAGCCGCGGCGGTGGCCGCGCCGATCGCCGCGGATTGACGCTGCCGCGACGCCCGTGCCGTAATCGGCGATCAACATGCCGACCGACCGGCGCGCGCCACGCGCGACCGTTCGGCGGCGACGCCAACAGGGGGAGCAGCATCGATGCCGGCCATCAGCCAGCGCGCCCGCACGCTGGGCACCGAGAACGCGTTCGTCGTCCTCGCCGAGGTCAACGCGCTGCAGCGGCAGGGCCGCGACATCGTGTCGTTCTGCATCGGCCAGCCCGACTTCCACACGCCGAAGCACATCCAGGACGCCGCCGTCGACGCGATCCGCGCCGGGCGCCACGGCTACACGCCGTCGGCCGGCATCGTCGAACTGCGCGAAGCGGCGGCCCGCAACATGAGCGCGCTGCGCGGCGTCGACATCGCGCCCGACGACGTCGTCGTCGCGGCCGGCGCGAAGCCGTTCATCGGCTACTCGATCCTGTCGACGACCGATCACGGTGCCGGCGACGAGGTGATCTACCCCAACCCGGGATTCCCGATCTACGAGTCGCAGATCCGCGCGATGGGGGCGGTCCCGGTGCCGATCGCGTTGCGCGAGTCGCGCGGCTTCAACTTCGACCCCGACGAACTCGCGCGTGCCATCACGCCGCGCACGAAGCTGCTGATCCTCAATTCGCCGCAGAACCCGACCGGCGGGATCATCCCGCGCGCGCAGATGGAGGCCATCGCCGAGGTGCTGCGTCGCCACGAGCAGATCTGGGTGTATGCCGACGAGATCTACGCGCGTCTGGTCTACGACGGCGAGTTCGTCAGCATCGGCGCGATGCCCGGCATGCACGAACGCACCATCTACGCCGACGGCGCGTCGAAGACCTGGGCGATGACCGGCTGGCGGCTCGGGTTCGCGGCGTGCCGGGCGCTCGCGCCGCAGTTCACCAACTGGATCACGAACACCGAGTCGTGCGCCTCGCAGATCAGCCAGTGGGCCGCCGTGCAGGCGCTCGACGGACCGCAGGACGAGGCGATCGCGATGCGCGACACGTTCCACCGGCGCCGTGACCTCATCGTGCGGCTGCTGAACGACGTTCCCGGCGTCACCTGCCAGTCGCCCGGCGGCGCGTTCTACGCGTGGCCCAACGTCACCGAGGCGTGCCGCATGATCGGCGCGGCGGACTCCGAGGTCCTGCGTGCGCGGCTGCTGCACGAGGCCGGCGTCGCGGTGCTCGCCGACATCCACTTCGGCCCGCGGCCCGATGGCGAAGGCCAGCACATCCGCTTCAGCTACGCCGCGTCGAACGCCGCGATCGAGAACGGCATCGCGCGGATCGCCGACTTCATCCGCCGGCAGACCCGGTAGCGCACCGCGGCCGCGTCGCGACCGCCGACGACTGCCGCCGCGTCAGCGACATACCTCGCCCGCCGGTGCCGTGCCGGCGGCACGCAGGTCCGGCAGCGACGCGAGCATCGCGAGGTCCTCGGTCGTCAGGCGCCCGCGCACGCGCACGTCGCCGTCGGGCTGCGGCTCGAACACGATCATCTCGCCTTCGGCCGGATCCCAGCCGGTGATCGGCCGGATGCTGAAGCCGTGCGCGACCAGCACGCGGTTGCAGCCGGGCGGCGGTGCGATCGCGAGCAGTGCCTGCGTGCGACGACCGGCGAGTTCGAAGTGCTCGGCGTTCTCGGGCGCGAGGTGTCGCAGCGTCGGGTCGACGCTCGCGCGACCGAACGCGATCTCGGCCGTCTCGCGGGTGCGGCAGAACGGGCTCGCGACGACGTCGGCGGTCGGGACGCGCAGCGCGCGCCACGCGTCGCCGAGCCGTTTCGCCTGCTCGCGGCCGGCCTCGCTCAGCACGCGCTGCGTGTCACAGCGATCGAGGTCGACGGGATCCATGTCCGCGCGCGCGCCGTCGGTGCGGGCGTGGCGGACGAAGACGATCAGCCCGCCTTGCTGCAGCACGCGCGCAAGCGTCAGCTTCGAGGCGAACGACTCGCGGTTGGGGGTGGGGTTGTAGCTGCGGAACGGGGCGAGCGGTGCGGGTTCGGCGCAGACGGCGCCGGAGATCAGCGCGAGCGCGAGGCCGGCGAGCGCGGCGCGGGACAGGCAGAGCGACATGGGAAGCGGCGGGGGCGAGACGGTCGGATCGCATCGACCGTCCCGCGGGCCGCTTCGTTCAGCGTCGTGCGCGCCGCGTACGAGCGCCCAGAGCCAGTCCGGCGAGACCGACCGCGGTCAGCCACACGGTCGCGGGTTCCGGGATCGGCGGCTCGACCGGCGGCAGGTCGTAGCGCAGCGTGATGCCGCCCGTCGGGTTGCGGAACTCGACCGGGATCAGCGACCCGATGCGGCCCCACAGCTCGACGCTGCCGGTGATGCCCTCGGGCACCGACAGCACACCGAAGGACAGATCCTGACCCGCCAGGTAGACGAAGTCGTCCGTGTTCGGCCCGGGCGTGGTCATCAGTACCAGCGTGTCGTTGTAGACGTGGTAGCCGGGAAAGCCGCTGTTGCCGATCATCGGGGTCGGCGTCGCGATCAGCGAGAACGCGAACTCGGAATCCGGGTACAGCGGCCCGTTGCCGGGGTTGAAGCCGCCCGCGAACCACGTGCCGTTGGTGAATTCGAACGTGGCGAGCTTGAGCAGCCCGCTTTGTCCGGTCGCCGGATCGATGGTCACGCCCGTGGTCTCGGCGCCGACGATCCGCAGCAGGTTGCGCTCGGATTGCGGCGTGCTCTCGTCACCGATCCAGAACTGCGTCACGCCGGACGACCAGAACTGGTTCTGTCCGAAGGGCCCGGACGGGTGCGAGGCGAGCAGGTTGATGGAGCCCGTCCCGGAGCCCGCGAACTGCGGCCACGGGTAGCCGTCGTAGGGGTCCGTCGGCTGGAACGGCATCTGGTAGCCGGCGGCAACGTCGCGAAACCACGTCTGCCCCTGGGATCCGTCCACGACCGGTCCGGTGCCGTTGTCGTAGATCCCGGCGCCGAGCGGCCCGGTGTACCGGTAGAAGAACCCGTTCGTGCGGACCGTCGAGGCCGCGGAAGCCGCCGTCGAGCCGGCCGCCAGCAGCACGGCAAGCGCGGTGGCGCGCAGGAGGGTGATGCGCATGCAGGGTCTCCGAAATAGTCGCGACGCGATCGGCCGGTGGGGGGGTTGTCGCCCGACGCGGCAGGAGATACCAGCTGCTTTGTCAGGTTTTCGCGAAAAATACGGAGACGGACCGGTCGTTGCAACCTCGACCTAGGTCGGCGTCGGGTCGTACCGCGGCGCAGCGGCAGGCCGGGGTGATCGCGCCCCGCGGCGGGCCGACGTCGCGGCCGCGGCGACGCAGTACGACGGGTGGGTCAGGGGGCCGATGCCGGGCGTCGCGCCGCCATGTCCGTCGGCACCCGCTCGGCCAGCACGTCCTGCAACCGCATCTCGATCGCCGCCTTGATGCGCGGGTGGGTGAGGATGTAGAAGCGGCGCGCCGGAATCGCGTCATGGACGATGTTCGCGACGTCGTCGGCGCTCAGCCGACCGGACTCGACCGCGTGGCGCAGCGCCGCCTCGCGAGCTTCGTCCTCGGCCGAGCGCGTGTGATCCGCGTTGCGCAGTTCCGGCGGGCGGTTGCGCTCCGAGTCGGCGATGCCGGTGGGCACGTACGCCGGGCACAGCACCGACGTGGTAAGCCGGTCCGTGCGGCTCGCGAGATCGTGATGCAGGCACTCGGTGAGCGTGACCACCGCGTGCTTCGACACGCAGTAGATGCCCATGCCGCCGGGCGACAGCAGGCCGGCCACCGACGCGGTGTTCAGGATGTGGCCCTCCTCGCCTGCGGCCAGCATCGCCGGCACGAAGCTGCGCAGGCCGTGGATCACGCCGTACACGTTGACGCCGAGCGTCCACTCCCAGTCGGCGACGGTGCTCTCCCACGCCAGTCCGCCGGGCGCGACGCCGGCGTTGTTGCAGAGCAGGTGGACGGCGCCGAAGCGCGCGTACGCGGCGTCCTTCAGGGCCTCGACGTCGGCGGCCTTTGACACGTCGCAGTGCACGCCGATCACCGGCGTGCCGCGCGCCTCGAAGTGCGCGACCGCCGCGGCGAGGGCGTCGGCCTGCACGTCGGCCAGCACCAGCTTCATCCCGGCGGTCGCGAAGCGCCGCGCCATCGCGAGCCCGAGCCCGCTGCCACCGCCCGTGATCACCGCCACTCGTCCGTCGAACTGCTGCATCGCGGGTCGCTCCTGTCGTGCCGGCCGCACGGCGGATGCCACGGCGCGGACCCGGAGCATGCCAGCGCCCCGGCGCATGTCGCCCGCCCCGCGCGCGAGGCGGGCGGTAATCTCGCCCGTCATTCGAAGAGGGGAGGAGGTGCCGCGATGCACGAGGAGTTCGTCGGCACGCGACCCGTGGACGAGCGGCACCGCTTCGACACCACGGCGCTGGAAGCGTGGCTCGCGGGTCGCATCGACGGCTTCCGCGGTCCGATCGCGCTGCACCAGTTCAACGGCGGGCAGTCGAACCCGACCTTCCTGCTCGACGCCGGCGGGCGCCAGTACGTGCTGCGGCGCAAGCCTCCGGGCAAGCTGCTGCCGTCCGCGCACGCCGTCGATCGCGAGTTCCGCGTGATCTCGGCGCTGCACGGCACCGATGTGCCGGTGGCGCGCCCGTATGCGCTGTGCGAGGACCCGGAGATCATCGGCAGCGCCTTCTACGTGATGGCGTACGTGCCCGGCCGGGTGCTGTGGGACCCGTCGCTGCCCGGCCTCGATGCCGTGCAGCGCGCAGCCGTCTTCGACGAACTGAACCGCGTGATCGCCGCGATGCACGCGCTCGATCCGGTCGCGATCGGGCTGGCCGACTACGGTCGAAGCGGCCAGTACATCGAGCGCCAGCTCGCGCGCTGGACCACGCAGTACCGCGCCTCCGAGACCGAGCGCATCGAGGCCATGGAGCATCTGATCGAGTGGCTGCCGCAGCACGTGCCGGCGGGCGACGAGACGCGCCTCGTGCATGGCGACTACCGCCTCGACAACGTGATGTTCGACGCGACCGCGCCGCGCATCGTCGCGGTGCTCGACTGGGAGCTTTCGACGCTCGGGCACCCGCTGGCCGACTTCGCCTACCACTGCATGACGTGGCGGCTCACGCCCGAGGAATTCCGCGGCATGGCGGGGTTCGACTTCGCGACGCTCGGCATCCCGACCGAGGCGCAGTACGTCGCGCGCTACTGCGCGCGCACCGGCCGCGCCGGCATCGCGCACTGGGACTGGTATCTCGCGTTCAACATGTTCCGGCTCGCCGCGATCCTGCAGGGGATCATGGGGCGCGTCGTCGCCGGCACCGCGTCGAGCGAACACGCCCGCGAGCAGGGCCGACGCGCGCGCCCGATGGCCGAAGCCGGCTGGCGCCAGGTCGAGGCGCTGCTGCGCGCACCGACCGCCGCGCGCGTCGACGGCGCCGCGACGTGACCGCCGCCGCGTACCGGCCCGGCCGCCTGTCGGCGCCGCCCGCCACCCCCGTGACGTCGCCGCGCGCCGCGTGCGCGCGCGGCACGTCGTCCCCGTCATCGCTTCGACCGGAGAGCGTCATCCGATGAAAGCCGTGCTGTGCAGGCAACCGGGTCCGCCCGAGTCGCTGGTGTTCGGGGACGTGCCATCGCTGGTGGCCGGACCGGGTCAGGTCGTGGTCGGGGTCAAGGCCGCCGGCGTCAACTTTCCCGACACGCTGATCATCCAGGGCAAGTACCAGTTCAAGCCGCCGATGCCGTTCTCGCCGGGGGGCGAGTGCGCCGGCGTCGTCACGTCCGTCGGTGACGGCGTGACCGGCGTGAAGGCCGGCGATCGCGTGATCGCGCTGACCACGTGGGGCGCGTTCGCCGAGGAGGTCGTCGCCGACGCGACCGCGCTGGTGCCGCTGCCCGACGGACTCGACTTCGCGCCGGCGGCGGGCTTCATCCTGACGTACGGCACCTCGTACCACGCCCTCAAGGACCGGGCGCGCCTTCAGCCGGGCGAGACCCTGCTGGTGCTCGGCGCGTCTGGCGGCGTCGGCCTGTCGGCGGTCCAGCTCGGCAAGGCGATGGGTGCGCGCGTGATCGCCTGCGCCTCGAGCGACGCGAAGCTCGCGGTGTGTCGCGCCGCCGGCGCCGACGAGACCATCGACTACAGCCGCGAGGACCTGCGCGCGCGCGTCAAGGCGCTCACCGGCGGCAAGGGCGTCGACGTCGTGTACGACCCGGTGGGTGGCACGTGGTCCGAACTCGCGCTGCGCGACATGGCGTGGAACGGGCGCTTCCTCGTGATCGGCTTCGCCGCCGGCGACATCCCGAAGATCCCGCTCAATCTCGCGCTGCTGAAGGGCTGCTCGATCGTCGGCGTGTTCTGGGGCGCGTTCACGAAGGCGCAGCCCGACGACCATCGCCGCAACAACGCCGAGCTGCTCGCGCTGTGGCAGGCCGGGCGCATCGCGCCGCATCTGCACGCCACCTACCCGCTCGAGCGCGCGGCCGATGCGCTCAACGCGCTGCTCGCGAAGCAGGTCAGCGGCAAGGTCGTGCTGGTCACGCCGTGACGACCGCGTCGCGCGCCCGCGTCCGACCCGCCTGTCCTTCGGAGATCCCGCGATGCTGAAGCTCTACGAACACCCGATGTCCGCGTTCGTCATGAAGGTCAAGATGGCGCTGAACGAGAAAGGGCTCGCGTGGACCGCCGAGGTCCCGAGCGGCCTGATGGTCGGGCAGGCGGGCGGCGGGTTCCTCGCGGCGAATCCGCGCGCCGAGATTCCCGCGCTCGTCGACGGCGATGTCGCGGTGTTCGACTCGACCGTGATCCTCGAGTACCTCGAGGACAAGTGGCCGCAGCCGGCGTTGATGCCCGCCGATCCCGCGCTGCGGGCGCGCGCCCGGATGCTCGAGGACGTGATGGACACGCACTACGAGCCGAACAACTGGGGCCTGATGGAAGTCCTCGTCGCGCAGCGCGCGACCGGCGCGCTGGCCGACCAGATGGTGGCGTTCGGCAAGGCGCGCATCGGCCAGCTGCAGCACTGGCTGGACGGTCACCTCGGCGATGCACCGTGGTTCAACGGCGCGACCTGCGGCTGGGCCGATGTCTGCATCGCGCCGGTGGTCGCGCGCTCGAAGCTCGCGTACGGCATCGACCCGGCGACGCCGCGCATCGCCGCGTGGCTCGGCCGCGTGATGGCGCGGCCGTCGCTCGCGTCGGTGATCGAGCAGATGCACACCGCGTTTCGCAATCTGCCCGACCTTGCGGCGCAGGTCCGCGACGGCACGCTGGTGCGCCAGTACCGCGATCACCGGCTCGAGTGGATCCTCGCAGCCGGCGGCCTGCCGGTGGTGCAGGAAGGGCTGGACAAGGGCACGATCCGCTTCAGCCGTCCACCGGGCCGTCCGTAGCCGCCCGGCGGCGGTCTGCCGCGGCGCCCGTCCCGACCGGTCGCCGCGGCGTCGTCATCTCGACCGCGCGCGCCGGTCGCGTCCCGCGCTCTGCGGGCGCCGGCGACGCGTGGCACCCGAAGGAGGAACCGTCGCGATGCTGTCCACGATGGGGCGCGTGCCCCTGACGCTCACCCATTTCCTCGACCGCGCCGGGCAGCTGTTCGGCAATGTCGAGATCGTCTCGCGCATGCCGGACAAGTCGCTGCACCGGACGAACTACGCGGCGTTCCACCGCCGTGCGCGGCAGCTCGCGCAGGCGCTGCAGCACGCCGGGCTGAAGGCCGGCGACCGCGTGGCGACGCTGATGTGGAACCACTACGCGCACTTCGAGGCGTACTTCGGCGTGATCGCCTCGGGCGGCGTGCTGCACACGCTGAATCTGCGCTTGGCGCCCGACGAGATCGCGTGGATCGCGAACCATGCGCGCGACCGCTTCCTGATCGTCGACGACGTGCTGCTGCCGTTGCTCGCGAAGTTCCGCGACCAGGTGGCGTTCGAGCGCGTGATCGTCGTGTCGCTCACCGGTGCGCCGGTCGCGGCCCCCGACACCGACTACGAAGCCTTCCTCGCGTCGGCGCCGCACAACCCGACGTGGACCTACCCGGACATGCACGAGGACGACGCGGTGGCCATGTGCTACACGTCGGGGACGACCGGTCGACCGAAGGGCGTGACCTACTCGCACCGCTCGCAGGTGCTGCATTCGCTCGCGCAGTGCCTGCCCGACGCGATCGGCATCTCGGGCCGCGACGTGATCCTCCCGGTGGTGCCGATGTTCCACGCCAATGCGTGGGGCGTGCCGTACTCGGCCGCGATGCTGGGCATCAAGATGGTGTTCCCGGGGCCGCATCTGCATCCGGACGACCTGCTGCCGCTGTTCGAGTCCGAGCAGGTGACCATCTCGTGCGGCGTGCCGACCATCTGGCTCGGCATGGTGCAGATCCTCGACGCGCGCGCCGGGCGCTACCGCTTCTCGCCGCAGCTGCGCCTGACCGTCGGCGGCTCGGCCGTCCCCGAGGCGCTGATCCGCGGCTTCGCGAAGCACGGCATCGAGGTGATCCAGGGCTGGGGCATGACCGAGACGTCGCCGCTCGCGACGATCGCGAAGGTCAAGCAGACGCAGGGCGACGTCGACGACGACGTGCGCTTCGCGACCCACGCGTCGCAGGGCTATCCGATCCCGCTGGTCGACCTGCGCATCGTGGCCGACGACGGCGTGCAGCCGTGGGACGGGCAGGCGGTCGGCGAGATCCAGGTGCGCGGTCCGTGGATCACCGCCGCCTACCACGAGGTGCCGGTCGCCGAGGAAAGCTTCACGGCCGACGGCTGGCTGCGCACCGGCGACGTCGCCGCGGTCACGCCCGACGGCTTCGTGCGCATCACCGACCGCACGAAGGACCTGATCAAGTCCGGCGGCGAGTGGATCAGCTCGGTCGACCTCGAGAACGCGATCATGGGTCACCCGGCCGTGGCCGAGGCGGCGGTCGTCGCGGTGCCGCATCCGAAGTGGGCCGAGCGACCGCTGGCGGTCGTCGTCGCGAAGGCCGGCCAGACGGTCACGGCGGACGCGCTGCGCGCGCACCTCGCCCCGCTGTTCGCGAAGTGGGCGATCCCCGATGCGTTCGCGTTCGTCGACGCCATCCCGCGCACGTCGACCGGCAAGTTCCTCAAGACGAAGCTGCGCGACCAGTACCGCGACTGGGACTGGGACGCCGCGGCCCGCGGCGACGCGACGCCGCCGATCGCCGCGTGACGACGACGGCCCGCCGGTCCGCCTGCGCGGTTGGGGGCCGGCGATGCCGCGACCCCGGCATCGCCGGCGGCGCGTGGTGACTGTCGCCGGCACGACTGACACCTCACGGCGCGCGCGTCTACGCTCCTGCTCTCCCTTGTTCGCTTCCGCAGGCACCGGCCATGGACTTCCAGCTTTCCGACGAACATCGCCTGATCCGTGATCTCGCGCGCGACTTCGCGCGTCGCGAGATCGCGCCGATCGCGGCCGAATGCGACCGCGAGTCGCGTTTCCCGATGGGGGTCTGGGACAAGCTGCGCGAGATCGGCCTCGCGAACCTGTCGATCTCCACGGCCCACGGCGGGCTCGGGCTGGGGGTGGTCGAGAACGTCGCCGTGACCGAGGCGCTGGGCTGGGGCTGCGCGGGCATCCAGGGCGCGATGGGCATCCAGTCGATCATGGCCGACATCACGCACGTGGCAGGCACCGACGCGCAGAGGCGCGCGATCGCGGGACGTCTGCTCGAAGGCCAGTGGGGCGGCTATGCGCTCACCGAACCGGGGGCGGGATCGGATGTCGGCGCGATCCGGACCCGGGCGGTGCGCGACGGTGACCGCTACGTGATCGACGGCTCGAAGGTGTGGATCAGCAACGCGCCGCTCGCCCATTTCTTCGTCGTGTTCGCGAAGACCGACCCGGCCGCGGGCAACAAGGGGATCAGCGCGTTTCTCGTCGAGCGCGACGCTCCGGGCGTGCGTGTCGGCGCGCCGCTCGGCAAGCTCGGGCAGCGCGCGGCGCCGGCCGCCGAGGTGTTCCTCGACGGCGTGTCGGTACCGGCGTCGGACCGGCTCGGCGCCGAAGGCGAGGGCTTCCTGATCGCGATGAAGGTGTTCGACCGATCGCGCCCGATGATCGGTGCGCTCGCGGTGGGCCTGATGCAGCGCGCGCTCGACGAGGCGGTCAGCTACGCGAAGGAGCGACACACCTTCGGCCGACCCATCATCGAGCACCAGGCGATCGGTCACAAGCTGGCCGAGATGGCGATGAAGACGCACGCGGCGCGCCTGCTCGTGAGCGAGGCCGCGGCGCTCACCGATGCCGGCACGCCTGACCCGATGAAGGCGGCGTTCGCGAAGCTGTTCGCGGGCGATGCCGCGATGTGGGTCGCGACCGAGGCGGTCCAGGTCTTCGGCGGCATGGGCTACAGCACCGAGTACCCGGTCGAGAAGCTGTTCCGCGACGCCAAGGTGCTGCAGATCTACGAAGGCACGAGCGAGATCCAGAAGACGATCATCGCGCGCGAACTCGCGCGCCGCTGAGCATCGGCGAACCCGCCGCGCGTCCATTCTCCGGAGCCGTTGCCGACATGCGTGAAGCCGTGATCCTCGAAGCCGTCCGTACGCCGTTCGGTCGCCGCGGTGGTGCCCTGCGCGAATGGCGCCCCGACAGCCTGCTCGCGCACGTGCTCGACGCGCTGGTCACGCGCGCCGGCGTGCCGAAGTCGAAGATCGAGGATGTCGTCAACGGCACGGTCACGCTGGCCGGCGAGCAGGGTGCGAATCCCGGGCGGCTGGGCGTGCTGCTCGGTGGCTTCCCGGTCGAGGTGCCGGGCGTGTCGCTGAACCGCATGTGCGGATCGAGCCAGCAGGCGGCGCACTTCGCGGCGCAGGCCGTCGCGGCCGGCGACATGGACTACGTGATCGCCAGCGGCGTCGAGAGCATGACGCGCGTGCCGATGTTCCTCGACATCGGGCTCGGGCGCGAAGGTGCGAGCGGCTACGAACTGCTGAACCCGGTGCTGTTCGAGCACCACGACCTCATCCACCAGGGCGAGAGCGCGGAGCGCATTGCCGAGCGCCACGGCTTCACGCGCGAGGCCGTCGACGCGTTCGCCAAGGCGTCCCACCGCAAGGCCGCCGCCGCCCAGGCCGCCGGACGCAACACCGAGCGCATCGCGATCACCGGCGTCGCGCCCGACGCGCAGCCGCTCGCGCTGAGTGCCGACGAGGGCGTGCGCGAGACGCTCGACGAAGACAAGATGCGCACGCTGAAGACCGTGTTCCGCCCCGCCGGCAACGGGGTCGTGACGGCGGCCAACGCCAGTCAGATCAGCGACGGTGCGGCAGCGGTGCTGATCGCCGATCGCGCCGTCGCGCAGGCCGACGGCCTGCGCCCCCGGGCGCGGTTCCGCGCGCGGGTGGTCGTCGGTTCCGATCCGATGTACCAGCTCGACGGCGTGATCGCCGCCACGCGCAAGGCGCTCGCGAAGGCGGGCCTGGGCATCGGCGACATCGACTGGTTCGAGATCAACGAAGCCTTCGCGGTCGTGCCGATGTGCTGGATCGAGACGCTCGGCGTCGATCCGGACAAGGTCAACCCGTGGGGCGGCGCGATCGCGCACGGCCACCCCCTCGGGGCGACCGGCGCCGCTCTGATGGCGAAGATGCTCGCGGGGCTCGAGTCGACCGGTGGGCAGTTCGGCCTGCAGACGATGTGCATCGGGCACGGCCAGGCGACGGCGACGATCGTCGAGCGCCTCTGAGCGGCCTTCGGCCCGCGTCGGACGCCGACGGCCGCAGTGCGCGGCTGCGCCGCCGCCCGCGGCTTCAGCGGCCGTCGCCCAGCACCACGCTGCCGCCGACGGTGACCCCGATGCGCGACGTGCCGGCCTCGACCTGCGGGGCCTCGACCGCGTCGCTCTCCATCGCCTTCGAGCGCATCGCCAGCATCGGCCGCGGCATCGGCACATAGCCGCCGTCGGCGCTCACGCTGACCTCGCGCATCGTCCACGCCTTCGCGTCGAAGCTCTCGGCCACCAGCTGTGCGCGGCGCTTGAAGTCGGCGATCGCTTCGCGCGTGAGTTCGTCCTCGATCGCGTGACGGGCTTCCGGTGACACCGAGAAGCCGATGCCGCCCAGCTTGAGCGTCGACTGCAGCCGGCCGGTCAGCTCGGAAAGCACGCGAAACTCGCGGCTCTCGAGCTGCAACTCGGCCCGCGCGCGCCAGCGCACGATGCGCGACTTCTCGTACACCGGAAACGTCTGGTATCCGCCGGTCGTGACCTTGACCTTCGGCTCGGCCTTCGCGATGCGCACGGCATCGTTGACGGCACGGTTCACGCGGTCGGCGAGCTTCGACGCGGCGACGTCCTCGTCCTCGGCGAACAAGGTCACGCGCATGGTGTCGTTGTCGATCTCGCGGTGCGCGGACGCGGTCAGGTTGACGGCGCCGACCGTCGGTGCGGCGTGCATGTGGCCATCGGCGTGCGCGACGTTCGCAGCACCGGCGCAGGTCGCGAGAAGCGCGATCACGGCGGGCACGGTGCGCACGCGCGCGGCGAGGTGTCGCAGGGGAGGCGGGAACGGCGTCATCGAGAGTCTCCGTTGCAGAATCGACGGCGACTGTAACGAAGCCATTCCACCAACGGGGTCACGATGACGCGCGACGCAGACGACGAAGACACGCCCGAGACCGCACCGCCGCACGGCCTCGCCCGTCGCCTGACGAACTACGGCGATCGCGACTTCGCGCGGTACCTGCGCCGGTCGTTCGCGCAATCGACCGGGCTGTCGCGCGACCTGATGGGCCGGCCGGTGATCGGCATCGCGCAGACGGCCAGCGGCTTCAACAACTGTCATCGCGCGGTGCCCGAACTGGTCGAGGCCGTGAAGCGCGGCGTGCTCGCCGCCGGCGGCCTGCCGCTCGAGTTCCCGACGATCTCGCTGGGCGAAGTCTTTCTCGACCCGACCAGCCTGATGTTCCGCAACCTCATGTCGATCGACACCGAGGAGATGGTGCGGGCGCAGCCGATGGATGCCGTCGTGCTGGTCGGCGGCTGCGACAAGACCGTGCCCGCGCAGCTGATGGGCGCGGCGTCGGCCGACGTGCCGGCGATCCAGCTCGTCACCGGTCCGATGCTGCCGATGCCGTGGCGCGGCGAGCGGCTCGGGGCGTGCACCGACTGCCGGCGCTTCTGGGCGCGCTATCGCGCCGGCGAGATCGACGCCGCCGACATCGATGCGGTCGAGGGCAACCTGGCCACGACCGCGGGCACCTGCGCCGTGATGGGCACGGCGAGCACGATGGCCTGCATCGCGGAGGCGCTGGGCATGAGTCTGCCGCAGACGGCCGCGATTCCCGCGGTGCACGCCGATCGCCTGCGCGCGGCGGAGGCGAGCGGACGCGAGGCGGTCGCGATGCTCGCGCGCGGCGGGCCCACGCCGTCGAAGATCATCACCCCCGAGTCGGTCGAGAACGCGATCACCGTGCTGCTCGCGCTCGGCGGGTCGACCAACGCGGTGCTGCACCTGATCGCGATCGCCGGCCGTCGCGGCATCACGGTCGACCTGCATCGCTTCAACGCGCTGTCCGAGCGCACCCCGGTGCTCGTCGACCTGAAGCCGACCGGCCGGCACTACCTGGCCGATTTCCACGCGGCGGGCGGCATGCAGGCGCTGCTGTGGGAACTGCGTGACCTGCTGCACCTCGACTGCACGAGCGTCACCGGCACGACGCTGCGCGAACGGCTCGCGACGCCGCCGGCGTGGGTCGATCGCGACGTGATCCGTGCGCGCGACGCGCCGGTCGATCCGGTCGGCGGGCTGGTCGCGCTGTTCGGCACGCTCGCCCCGCGCGGCGCCATCTTCAAGCGCTCGGCGGCCGATGCGCGCCTGTTCGAGCGGGAAGGCCGCGTCGTGCTGTTCGACTCGCTGGAAGACCTCGCCGCGCGCATCGACGCCCCCGACCTCGACGTGACGGCGGACGACTTCCTCGTGATGCGCAATGCCGGTCCGGCGTCGCCGACCGGCATGCCCGAGGCCGGCTACCTGCCGATCCCGAAGAAGCTCGCGCGTGCCGGCGTCAAGGACATGGTGCGCATCTCGGACGCGCGCATGAGCGGCACCGCGTACGGCACGGTCGTGCTGCACGTGGCGCCCGACGCCGCGAGCGGCGGACCGCTGGCGGCGGTGCGCGACGGCGATCGCGTGCGCCTGTCGGTGCGCGAGCGGCGCCTCGACCTGCTGGTGTCGCCGGACGAGATCGCGCGACGCATGGCCGGTCACCGAGCGCCGGTGTTTCCGCGGCGCGGCTATCGCGCGCTGTACGCCCGCGAGGTGCTGCAGGCCGATCGCGGCGCCGACTTCGCGTTCCTCGCCGGGACCGACGATCTCTGAGGCGGTGTGCGTTGCGCACTTGCGAGCGCGCCGCCGCCAGCGCTGGCGTGACTCGCGGCGTGCGCCGGGCGCAGCCGCGCGTCCCCGAACGACACCCTTCCGGAGGCAATCCCATGACTGTTCGTATCCGCCACGCCGCGCGCGTGCTCGCCGTCGGCGCCGCGCTGTGCACCCTGTCGGCCGGCGCACGCGCCGACGACGACGTGTTCGAGGGCAAGCTGCGCCCGTGTCTGTCCGACGGCACCGCGATCGGCGGCGTGAACGCGTGCGGCAAGCGCTGGAAGCTCGAGAGCGGCGAGGTCGACCTCGACCGCGACGGCGACATCGAGGTGGAGATCAAGGGCCTCGTGCTCGACGACGCGACGACCGGAGAGTTCAACGGCACGGCCGACGGCGTGACGCAGGTGGTCGTGAGCCTCGTGTGCGGTGGCACCGGCAAGGCGATGGTGGTCGCGGAGAGCGAGCGCTTCGCGCTCACCCGGGATGGCACGGCGTCGTTCGAGACGAAGCTCAGGATGCCTGCCGCATGCATCGCGCCGGTCGTCCTCGTGCGCGAGGTGTGGGAGAACAAGGTCGGTGGCTGGCTCGCGGTGACCGGCTTCTGACCCGCGGCTGCGCCGACGCGGGCGGCTGCGCGGCGTCGGCGCCGACGGCCGCTAGACTTTCGGCATGCCGATCGAACAGTCCAAGCTGCTGTTGCGCCAGACCCGCAGACTGTCGTGGCGCGAAGTGCTGGTGATCGGTCTGCCGTCGGTCGTCATCGCGGTCGCCGGCGTGTGGTTCGCCGCCAGGTTCATGAAGCCGGCACCACCCGACCACATCACGCTCGCGACCGGTGTCGCGGGCGGTGGCTACGCCGAGTTCGGCGAGCGCTACCGCAAGCGGCTCGCACGCGACGGCGTCAGGCTCGATCTGCGTGCGAGCGCCGGCTCGGTCGACAACTGGGCGCTGCTGCGTGACCCGAAGTCCGGCGTCGACGCCGCGCTCGTCCAGTCGGGGATCGCGAACGAGGACGACGCCGTCGGCCTGGTGGCGCTCGGCAGCGTGGCCTACGAGCCGCTGTGGGTCTTCTGCGACAGCGACAAGCCGATCGACCGGCTGCCGGGGCTGAAGGGCAAGCGCCTCGCGATCGGCGTTCCGGGCAGCGGCACGCGCGAGCTCGCGAAGCGCCTGATCGCGTTCAACGGCCTCGACGCGGGCCAGGTCACCGAGGTCGAGATCGGCGGCACCGAGGCCGCGGAGGCGCTGCTCACGCATCGCGTCGACTGCATGTTCATCATCGCGGCACCGCAGGCGGGCCTGCTGAAGGCGCTGATCTACGCGCCGCGTGCCGAGATCGTGAACTTCGCGCAGGCCGAGGCGTACGTGCGACGCCTGCACTACCTGACCAAGGTCACGCTGCCGGAGGGCACGATCGACCTCGAGGACAACATTCCGCCGCGCGACATCACGCTGCTCGCGGCGACCGCCGAACTGGTGGTGCGCGAGGATCTGCATCCCGCGATCCAGATGCTGCTGCTGCAGGCCGCCGAGGAGGTGCACGGCGACGGCGACATCTTCCACCGCGAAGGCGACTTCCCGTCAGCGCATCGCTTCGACCTGCCGCTGTCCGACGACGCGAAGCGCTACTACAAGTCCGGTCCACCGTTCCTGCAGCGCTACCTGCCGTTCTGGCTCGCGAACTTCGTCGACCGCATGCTGGTGCTGCTGATCCCGCTGGTCGCGATCCTGTTCCCGCTGTTTCGCATCGTGCCGCCGCTGTACCAGTGGCGCGTGCGCTCGCGCATCTACCGCTGGTACGGCGAACTGATGTTCATCGAGAACGAGACCCGCCGCGCGATGACCGCCGGCGAGCAGCGCGACCACGAGGCGCGGCTCGACGCGATCGAGACGCTGGTGAACGATCTCGAGCCGCCGCTCGCGTATGCCGACCAGTTCTACGCGCTGCGCACGCACATCGACTTCGTGCGCGACAAGCTCGCGAAGGCGACGCTCACCGCGGCGGGTTGAGCGCGGCCGCGACCGCGGCTTCCTGCAGCGCGCGCCACTGCACCTTGCCGGTCCCCGAGCGCGGCAGCGCGTCGAGAAACTCGACCTCACGCGGGATCTTGTATGCGGCCATGTGCTCGCGCGACCACGCGATGATGTCGTCGGCGGCGACGCGTCCGCGCCAGTCCGGCTTCAGCACGACGCAGGCGCGCACGGTCTCGCCGCGCCGGGCGTCGGGCACCCCGATGATGCAGGCCTCCTGGATCGCCGGATGGCGAAACAGCGTGGCCTCGACCTCCGCCGGCCACACCTTGAAGCCCGCGGCGTTGATCATCCGCTTGAGTCGGTCGGCGATGTAGAAGAACCCGTCCGCGTCACGGCGCCCGAGGTCGCCGGTGCGCAGGAAGCGGCGGCCGTCCAGCGTGATGAACGCCTGCTGCGTGGCCTCGGGATGCCGCCAGTAGCCCTGCATCACCTGCGGTCCGGACGACACGATCTCGCCGACGGTGTCGGGCCCGACTTCCTCGAGCGTGTCGGGGTCGACGATGCGCGAGTCGGTGTCGAAGGTCGGGATGCCCAGGCACTGGCGCCGCAGCGCGCCGGGCGGATTCATGTGCGTCTGCGAGATGGTCTCGGTCATCCCGTACGCCTCCATGTACTCGATGCCGGCGCGTGCCTTCAGTTCGCGCGCGACCGGTTCGGGCATCGATGCGCCGCCGCCGAAGACGTTGACGAGCGAGCCGAGATCGCGCCCCGCGGTCGACGGATGCGCGAGCAGGTCGACGACCATCGTCGGCACGTTGGCCCAGTGCGTCACGCCGTGACGCTCGATCAGCGCGCCCGCAGCCGCCGGATCCCAGCGCGGCAGGAACACCAGCGTGCCGCCGCTCCACACGGCGGTGTTCATGCTGTGCTGCATGCCGGTCACGTGGAACAGCGGCGCGGTCGACAGGATCACCGACTCGCTCGTGATCGACTCCCACAGCGCGGCGCCGACGGTCGTGCACATCAGCGTCGCGTGCGTGTGCATGCAGCCCTTCGCCCGTCCGGTGGTCCCCGAGGTGTAGAGGATCGCGGCGAGGTCGTCGGCCCCGGCGGCGACCGGGCGCGGCGCCAGCTGCGCGAGCAGCGCGATGCGAAGGTCGGTCGCGCCCGCGAGCTCGACATCGGGGGTCGGCTCGGAGATCCACGCCGGCACCGGCAGGTCGCCGGGCTGCGCCGGCAGCGCATCGGCGTAGCGGAAGGTGACCAGATGGTCGACATGCGAACCGAGCAGCGGCGCGAAGCGTGGCGCCACATCCGCCGCGGCGATGGCCACGCGTGCACCGCTGTCCTCGAGGTGGTGCGCGAGCTCGTCGGTCACGTGCATCGGCGACACCGGCACCACCACCGCGTCGGCGCGCAGGATCGCGTAGTAGCCGATCACGAACTGCGGACAGTTCTGGCCGTCGATCAGCACGCGGTCGCCGCGCCTGACCCCGCAGTGGCGCACGAGCCAGCCGGCGAGCGCGTCGACGTCGGCCGCGATCTCGCGCCACGTGCGCGTGGCGCCGTAGAACA
This sequence comes from Burkholderiales bacterium, assembly GCA_025459035.1. Taxonomy (GTDB): domain Bacteria; phylum Pseudomonadota; class Gammaproteobacteria; order Burkholderiales. Next base: position 5,389 of record JALORJ010000003.1, on the reverse strand, counting down.
CCGTCGCGGCGCGATCCGGGTGGCGACGCGCGGTGATCTCGAGGTTGGCCGCGAGCGACGTGCGCGGCACCGACAGCGTGCGCGGCAGGTACGCCGGCCAGCAGGGGTAGTCGGCCGGCGTCATGCGCCCGCCTTCGCGCGTTCGGCGTCCTGCAGCGCGCGCCACTGCACCTTGCCGGTCGCCGACTTCGGCAGCGTGTCGACGAACTCGACGATGCGCGGGATCTTGTACGCGGCCATCTGCTCGCGCGACCACGCGATCAGCGCGTCCTCGGTCAGCCGCCCGACCGCGTCGGGGCGCCGCACGACCAGCGCCTTGACCGTCTCGCCGCGCGTCGCGTCCGGTGCCGCGATCACGCAGGCCTCCTGCACGTCGGGGTGCGCGTAGAGCAGGGCCTCGACCTCGGCCGGCCAGACCTTCAACCCCGATGCGTTGATCATCCGTTTCAGCCGATCGACGATGAAGTAGTAGCCCTGCGCATCGCGTCGGCCGAGGTCGCCGGTGCGGAAGAACGGCGCGCCGGCGTCGAGCGTGACGAAGGCCTCGCGCGTCGCCACCGCGTTGCCCCAGTAGCCCTGGAACACCTGCGGCCCGCGCACGACGATCTCGCCGACCGTGTCGGGACCGAGGATCGCGTGCGTGTCGGGATCCATCACGTGCGCGTCGGTGCCGAAGATCGGGATGCCTAGACACTGACGCTTCGGCGCATCGGGCGGGTTGATGTGCGTCGGCGCGATCGTCTCGGACAGCCCGTAGCCCTCGATGTAGTCGAGGCCGAGGCGGTCGTGCAGCCGCTTCGCGACTGCCTCGGGCATCGCCGCGCCGCCGCCGCCGATGCGCCGCATGCTCGACAGGTCGTGGCGGTCGAGATCGGGGTTGCTGAGGAAGTCGACCGCCATCGTCGAGATGCAGGTCCAGCCCTCGACGCGCCAGCGCGCGATCAGGCGCGCTGCCACGTCGCGGTCCCAGCGCTGCATCAGCACCGTGGTCGCGCCCGACCAGATCGGGCCGTTCATCGAGCCCTGCATGCCGGTGACGTGGAAGAACGGCAGCGTCGCGAGGATGGTCGTGTCGGCGCCCTGGCGAAACCACAGCGCGCCGGCGACCGCCGTGTGCTGTACCGAGCGGTGCAGATGGATGCACCCCTTCGGCTGCCCGGTCGTGCCGGACGTGTACGGCATCACGCAGCGGTCGTCGGGGCCGACGACCACGCGGTCCGGCGCGAGATCGGCGGTGAGCACGTCGACCCACGCGGTGACGCGCGGTGCGTCGACGCGGATGCGCGGCTGCGACACGTGCTCGGGCAGCGGCAGATCGGTGGGCGCCGTCACGTGGTCCGAGTACGTCGCGACGATCAGCGCGTCGAGCGTGCTGTCCGCGGCAAGCGGGCCGATGCGACCGAGCAGCTCCTGGCCGGCGATCGCGACCCGCGCGCCGGAGTCCGTCACGTAGTGGCGCAGCTCGTCGACGAGGTTCATCGGATTGACGGGCACCACCATCGCACCGGCGGCCAGCACGGCGTAGTAGGCGACGATGAACTGCGGACTGTTCTGCAGGTCGAGCAGCACGCGATCGCCGTGGCGCACGCCGCAGCGCCGCTGCAGGAAGCCCGCGACGCGCTGCACGTCGATCCATGCCTGCGCGTACGTGAGTGGCGTGTCGTAGAAGACGGTGAGCGGGCGGTCGGGCCAGCGCGCGGCCGACACCTCGAGGTTGTGGTGCACCGGCGTGCGCGGGACCGTGAACGTGCGCGGCAGATCGTGCGGCCACGCCGCGGCGCGCGGCTGGTCGTGGTGGGTGTCGGCCATCGGCCCGTGTCCTCCTGCGTGCGGCGCCTGTCCGACCTGCGCGGATGACGCCTTCTCGACCCGCGATGATGCGGGTCGCGCGCGTCGCTGCAAAGCGCGCCGTGTTGCGGATTCGACGGCTATGATGATCCGTTCCCTCACCGCGTCCGCCGGCTCGCGACTCATGCAGCGCATGCCTCGTTTCGGGGATCTCGATCTTCCCGAACGCACCATCGACGACCTCCGGCCGGTGCCGGTGCTGCGGCTGGCCACGCTGGAGCTGTTCGACCCGTGGGAGCGGCGCGGTCGCAGCGGCGAGCCGACGCTGGACATCGCGGCGCTCACCTTCGACTACGGCGGCACGTCGGCCGACCGCGACGCGCCGGGCACGCTGACCACCGTGCGTCACGGCGTGCGGCTGCGCATCCGCCGCGACCACGACGCCGAGAAGCATGCGCACGACCGCCTGCGCGCGACCGGCTTCGTCGTGATCCGCGACACCGGGCGTGCGGTGCCGCAGGTGCACCAGCACGACTACACGCTGCCGCACGACCAGGACTGGCTCGACTTCATGGCCGACGCGCTGTCGGCGCTGCAGGCCGACGGCTGGCAGGTCGTGATCGACGAAGGCTTCCGCTATCGCCTCGCGCGGGTCGACGGTTGGCGGGCCGCGGTGCGCGACGTCGACGCCGACAGCTTCGCGCTCGACCTGACCGTCGACGTCGACGGGCGCCCGATGGACCTGCTTCCGGTGCTGATCACCGCGGTGCGCGAGCGCCCCGACCTGCTGCACCGGGACACGATCGCGTCGGCGCGTCCGTGGTTCGTGCGCCTGGACGACGGGCGCCATGTCGCGGTGCCCCTCGCCGCGATCCGTCCGGTGCTCGCGGTGCTGCACGAGGTCGCCGCGGCGCGCCCGGGCGAGCGGCTGCGGCTGGGGCGGCTCGACGCCGCCCGCCTCGCGCAGCTCGAGCGCGAGACCGGTTTCGCGGTCGACGGCGACGCCGCGCTGCTCGACTTCGGTCGGCGCCTGGCCGGCTTCGACGGCGTCGCCCCGGTGCCCACGCCCGCGGCGCTCGCCGCCACGCTGCGGCCGTACCAGTGCGAAGGGCTCGCGTGGCTGCAGTTCCTGCGCGAGTACCGCCTCGGCGGCATCCTCGCCGATGACATGGGCCTCGGCAAGACGCTGCAGACGCTCGCGTTCGTGCTGGTCGAGAAGGCTGCCGGGCGGCTCGACCGGCCGGTGCTGATCGTCGCCCCGACCAGCGTGCTGCCGAACTGGCGCGCCGAGGCCGCGCGCTTCGCCCCGACCCTGCGCGTGCACGTGTCGCACGGGCTCAAGCGCCGCGCCGACTTCGGGCATCTGCGCGACTTCGACATCGTGCTGACCGCCTACGCGCTGCTCGCACGCGACGAGGCGACGCTCGCCGCCGAAGCGTTCCACGCGGTGATCCTCGACGAGGCGCAGCTCATCAAGAACGCGCGCACCAAGGCGGCGCGCGTGGCGGCGCGGCTCGACACGCGCCATCGCTTCTGCCTGACCGGCACGCCGGTCGAGAACCACCTGGGCGAGCTCTGGTCGTTGTTCGACTTCTGCCTGCCGGGCTTCCTCGGCGACGCCGAGCGCTTCAAGCGCCAGTGGCGGGTCCCGATCGAGAAGCAGGGCGACGAGGACCGCCGCGACCAGCTGGCGCGCCGCGTGCGTCCGTTCATCCTGCGACGCACCAAGGAGCAGGTCGCGTCCGACCTGCCCGCCAAGAGCGAGATCGTGCGTGCGGTGGAGCTCGGGCCGGCGCAGCGCGCGTTCTACGAGTCGGTGCGCGTCGCGCTGTACGACCGCGTGCGCGACGAGATCGCGCATCGCGGCATCGCCGGCAGCCAGATCGTCGTGCTCGAGGCGCTGCTCAAGCTGCGCCAGATCTGCTGCGATCCGCGGCTCGTGAAGCTCGACGGCACCGAGCCGCCGCACGAGTCCGCGAAGCTCGACGTGCTGCGCGACATGCTGGGCGAACTGGTCGCGCAGGGACGCCGGGTGCTCGTGTTCTCGCAGTTCACGAGCATGCTCGATCTGATCGAGCCCGAGCTCGACGCACTGGGGCTGCGCTGGCTCGTGCTCACCGGCGCGACGCGCGACCGCGAGAAGCCGGTGAAGGCGTTCCAGGCCGGCGAGGCACCGGTGTTCCTCGTGAGCCTGAAGGCGGGCGGCGTCGGCCTCAACCTGACCGCCGCGGACACCGTCGTGCACTTCGATCCGTGGTGGAACCCGGCCGTCGAGAACCAGGCCACCGACCGCGCGCATCGCATCGGTCAGGACAAGCCGGTGTTCGTGTTCAAGCTCGTCGCCACCGGCACCGTCGAGGAACGCATCCTCGCGCTGCAGGCGTCGAAGGCCGCGCTGGCCGCCGGCATCCTCGATGCCGGTGCGCTCGGCACCGCTCCGCTCACCGCCGACGACGTCGCCGCACTGTTCGAACCCCTGCATCCCGCCGGCGCCTGAGAACCCGCGCGCCGCGCTTGTGCAGCGCGGCTTGCCGGCACGGGGCGCTCGCTTCTAGTCTCGCGCGGTTCACACACGGGGGTGCAGGCCGCATGCAGGACGACACGGCGCCGGCCGCGCGCGAGGCGCCGCTGCTCGACGTTCGCGACGTGACCGTCCGCTTCGGCGGCATCGTCGCGCTCGACCGTGTGTCGTTCGCGCTGCCCGCCGGCGGCATCTGCGGCTTGATCGGGCCCAACGGTGCGGGCAAGACCACGCTGTTCAACTGCCTGTCGCGGCTGTATCGCCCGGCCTCCGGAAGCATCGTGTTCGACGGGCGCGACCTCGGCGCGATCCCGCGCCATCGCATCGCGCACGCGGGCATCGGTCGAACGTTCCAGAACCTCGCGCTGTTTCGCACGCTCACCGTGCTGCAGAACGTGATGCTGGGCTGCCACTCGGGCACGCGGCGCGGCTTCGTCGCGCATGCGCTGCGGCTGCCGGGCGTCGCGCGAGAAGAGGCCGACATCGCGGCGCGCGCCGCCGAACTCGTCGCGCGCCTGGACCTCGGCGCGGTCGCGCAACGCCCGGTGGGCGAACTGCCGTTCGGGACGCAGAAGCGCGTCGAGCTCGCGCGCGCGATGGCCGCACGCCCCAGGCTGCTGCTGCTCGACGAGCCGGCCGCGGGACTCAATCACGCCGAGGTCGACGCGCTGATGGACCTCATCCGTGCGCTGCGCGACGACTTCGGTCTGACCGTGCTGCTGGTCGAGCACCACATGAACCTCGTGATGCGCGTGTCCGACCTGGTCGTCGCGCTCGACTTCGGGCGCTGCATCGCGTCGGGCCTGCCGGCCGCGGTGCGCGACGACCCCGCGGTCATCGCCGCCTATCTCGGAGCGCCCGCGTGAGTGCCGCACCCGCGGCGCTGCTCGAGGTCTCCGGCCTGGCGGCGGGCTACGGCCCGGTCGACGTGCTGAGCGACATCGCCTTCACCGTCGACGACGGCGGCATCACCACGGTCCTCGGCGCCAACGGGGCCGGCAAGACCACGCTGCTGCGGGCTGTCTGCGGCATGGTGCGTCGGCGCGGCGTGGTGCGCTTCGCGGGCGACGACATCTCGAC
>JALORJ010000139.1 GCA_025459035.1 Burkholderiales bacterium | reverse complement strand
GAAGGCGCTCGACACGTACCGGGCAACGAGCCCCCCGGGCTCGACGACCGCGCGCCGCGGGATGGCCCGAGCGCGAAGGACACCCGGCGCGAATGTCGCGCTCGCGCCGGGCCGTGCATTCGACGACCGAGCCGATCGCTACTTCTTCACCGTCTCCTCCAGCGTGAACCGCCCGAGCGGGTTCTGGTGGAACCCGGTGATGTTCGTGCGCGTCACGTTGCGGTACGGGCTGTAGTAGAGGTCGACCCAGTGCACGTCGGCCTTCGCCATCTTCTGCAGGTCGATGTACATCTGCTTGCGCTTCGCGCCGTCGGTCTCGATGCGTGCGGCGGCCACCTTCGCCTTGACCTGCTCGTTCTGGTAACGCGTCATGTAGTTGTTGTTGGAGTCGTGGCCCAGTACGAACGTGGTCTTCTGGTCCGGATCGAGGATGTCGTTGGTCCAGTACATGACCGAGATGTCGTAGTCACCCGCGACCAGCATGTCCCAGCTCTGGCTCGGATCGACCTTCTGCAGCTTGGCCGTGATGCCCACCTTGGACAGCTGCTGCTGCAGCAGGACGGCGATCTGCTCGTCGACTTCGTCACCGGCATTGACGATGTAGTTGAGCGTGAGGTTCTTCACGCCCGCGGCGGCCAGCAGCTGCTTCGCCTTCTGCGGGTCGTAGGGGCGACGCAGGTTGTCGGCGTGGTAGTAGAGCGCGCCTTCGGGGATGTACGAGTTCGCGGCCTTGCCGTAGCCGAAGGTCACGGTGTCGATGATCGCCTTCTTGTCGATCGCGAAGTCCAGCGCCTGCCGCACTTCCACCTTGCCGAGCGGCCCCCGCGTGTGATTGATCAGCAGATGGTCCTCGCGCGTCGAACGGTCGAGCAGCACGACCAGCCGCGCATCCTTCTTCAGCGACGCGATGCGCGAGAACGGCACGAACAGCGCCGCGTCGAGCTCGCCGGCCTGCACCTTGAGCATGCGGGTGTTGTCGTCCGGCAGCGTCAGCCAGTCGACCCCGTCGAGGCTGACCTTCGCGGCCTCCCAGTAGTACGGGTTCTTCACCAGCCGCACCTTCTCGCCGCGCAGCCACTCCTTCACGCTGAAGGCGCCGGAGCCGACCGGATGCTCGGCGAAGTTCTCCTCGCCCTGCTTCGCGACCGCCTTCTGCGAGATGACCGACGCGTTCGGCAGCGCGAGCTGCGACAGGAACGCGGCCGACGGCGTCTTCAGCGTGATGACGAGCGTGCGCGGATCCTTCGCCACGACCGTGTCCATGATCGTGTACGAGTCACGCCACAGCGAACCCTCGTGGTCACGGATGCGCGTCAGGCTGAAGACGGCATCCGCGGCGGTGACCGGCGTGCCGTCGGAGAACTTCGCGTCGCGCAGCTTGAGCGTGTAGACCTTGCCGTCGGCCGAGATCGTCCAGCTCTCCGCGAGCCCCGGCAGCAGCTTCGTGCCGGTGTTGTCGACGCGGATCAGCACGTCGAACACGTTCGAGAAGACCCAGTTGTCGGCGTTCTGCGCGGACTTGATCGGATCGAACGTGGTGCTGTCCTCGCGCCGGCCGATCGTCAGCACGCCGGCGGCCTGCGCCATTTCGCTCACCAGGCCGAGGGCCAGCATCAACCCGGCGGCAGCCATCCTGAAACGCTTGTTCATGTTGCAACGCTCCTTCGGTCACGGTGGGGGGAAAGCTCGTCGTCGTCATGATCGTGCAGCACGCACGCGAAGGCGCGGTCGCCGCGGTGTCGAAACGCGGGCGCAGGACCATGACGGCACTCGGGTCGCGCCTGCCCGCAGCGCGGATGGAACGCGCAACCGGCCGGCACGGACATCGGACTGGGTGGCTCGCCGCCGAGCGCGTCCGTCGGTAACGGCCGGTCGGGATCGATCTCGGGAATCGCGCCGATCAGCGCGGCGGTGTACGGGTGCATCGGCCGCTCGAAGATCGCCTGCGTGGGTCCGGTCTCGACGATGCGGCCGAGGTACATCACCGCCACGCGGTCGCAGATCCGGCGCACGACCGCGAGATCGTGGGCGATGAACAGGATCGCCAGCCCCATGCGCCGGTGCAGATCCATCAGCAGGTTGACGATCTGCGCCTGGATGGACACGTCGAGCGCCGCGACGCACTCGTCCGCCACGATCAGACGCGGCTCGACCGCGAGTGCGCGCGCGATGCCCACGCGCTGGCACTGGCCGCCGCTCAGCGCCTGCGGTCGGCGACTGGCGTGCTCGGCACTCAGGCCCACGCGCACGAGCAGCTCGTTCACCCGCGCGGTCACCGTCGACGCCGGGACCTTCGCGTGCACGCGCAGCACTTCGGCGATGCACTCGCCGACGCTCTGGCGCGGGTTCAGCGACGCGTACGGGTCCTGGAAGATCATGGCGGTACGCGCACGCAGCGCCGCGATGTCGGACGGCAGCCCGTCGGTGACGGACCGCCCCTCGAAGCGCACACGGCCGGCGCTCGCCTTCTCCAGGCCCAGCATCGCGCGGCCCAGCGTGCTCTTGCCGCTGCCCGACTCGCCGACCAGCCCCCACGCCTCCCCGGCGCCGATGCGCAACGACACGCCGTCGACCGCGCGCACGTGGCGCCGTCCGAACCCGAATCCGCCGGACACGGCATACGTCACCGAGAGGTCCTCGACCTCAAGCAGAGGCGATGGCATCGCGGTCCGGTCTTGTCACCGCCCTCGGGCGATCTGCGGCGTGGTGGCAGGCGACGCTGTGGCCGTCGGCGCCAGCGGCCATGCGCATCGACGGCTGACCCGCCTCGCATTGCGCCGTGGCGTGGCCGCAGCGCGGATGAAACCGGCAGCCCGCGGGAAACCGCGACGCGACCGGCGGCTGTCCGAGGATGGTCGGCATCGGCCCCACACCGCCTTCGCTGGATGGCTGGCAGTCGATCAACCCCTGCGTGTACGGATGCAGCGGCGCAGCCAGCACGTCGCGCTTGCCGCCGCTCTCGCACAGCCGACCCGCGTACATGACCGCGATGCGGTCACAGGTCTGAGCGACCACGCCCAGATCGTGCGTGATGAAGATCACCGCGAGCCCCAGACGGTCGCGCAGGTCCTGCAGCAGTCGGAGGATCTGCATCTGCACGGTCACGTCGAGCGCCGTGGTGGGTTCGTCGGCGATCAGCAGGCGCGGCTCGCAGGCCAGCGCGACGGCGATCATCGCCCGCTGCAGCATGCCGCCCGAGAACTCGTGCGGATAGTGGTCGACGCGCCTCGCCGGGTCCGGAATGCCGACCTGCCGCAGCAGCTCGACCGCATGGCCGCGTGCCTCACGGCGGCTGGCGCCGAAGTGCAGACGCCGGCCTTCCGCGATCTGCCGGCCGACCGTCATCACGGGATTCATGTGGCTCGCGGGGTTCTGGAAGATCATGCCGATGTGGCGCCCGCGGACCGCGCGCATCTGCGCCTCGGAGTACGCGAGCACGTCGGCGCCGTCGAAGCGGATCTCGCCACCGCGGATGGCGAGCCCCTGCCCGGGCAGCAGCCGCATCAGCGCGCGACAGGTGATGGTCTTGCCCGATCCGCTCTCGCCCACCAGCCCGAGGATCTCACCCGCCCGCATCGACAGCGACACGCCGTCGACCAGCGCAGCGCCGGCGCGGTCCTCGATCGTCAGGTCGCGCACGTGCAGCAGCGTCACGGGCGCGCCCCCAGCCTGTCACCCAGGCCGTCGGCCACGAAGCTGAAGCCCGTGGCCAGCACGACGATCGCGAAACCCGGGAACGTGGTGATCCACCACGCCGTCGTGATGAAGCCCTGGCCTTCGGCGACCATCACGCCCCACTCCGCGGTGGGCGGCTGCACACCCAGACCCAGATAGCTGACCGACGCACCGCTCAGCAGCACGAGCACGCAGTCGGACATGGCGAACACGATCGAGCTGGTGAGCGCGTTGGGCAGCAGATGCAGGAACAGGATGCGGCCGCGGCGGTATCCGAGGCTGCGCGCCGCGACGACGAACCCGCGCTGCTTGAGCGTGAGCACCTGGGCACGCACCAGACGCGCGTACGACACCCAGCCCACCAGCGCCATCGCGATGTAGAAGCTGCCCAGACCCGGGCCCAGGATCGTGATGATCGCGAGCATCAGCACCAGGAACGGGAAAGCCAGCACGATGTCGATCAGCCGCATCAGCAGCGTGTCGAGCACGCCGCCCACGTAGCCCGACACCGCGCCGATCACCGTGCCGAACACGAACGGGAACGCCACGCCGACGACGCACATCTGCAGGTCGACCCGGGCGCCCCACAGCACGCGCGACAGCAGGTCGCGACCGAAGTTGTCCGTGCCGAAGAGGTGTGCGGCATGCGGCGGCAGCAGCGTCGCGTCCGCGTCCTGCGCGATCGGGTCGTACGGGGCGATCCACGGGCACAGCAGCGCCAGCAGCAACCACCCCGCGAGGATCGCGATGCCGACGCTCAGCGTGCTTCCGCGCGGCAGCGCGCGGCGCCCGACCCGGGCGATGCCGGTCGCCGCGCTCACGGCTTCACCCGCGGATCCAGCGCCACGGTCAGCAGGTCGGCCAGCAGATTGACGGCGACCGTCGCCAGCGCGAACACCAGCACGACGCCCTGCACCACCATGTAGTCGCGGCTGACGATCGCCTTCACCAGCAGCTGGCCCAGCCCGGGGATGGCGAAGACGGTCTCGATCACCACCGAGCCGCCGATGAGCCAGCCGATGTTCACCGCCAGCAGGTTGATGGTCGGGATCAGCGAGTTCGGCATCACGTGGCGCCAGAAGATGCGGTTCTCGCTCGCGCCGCGCGCCCGGGCCGCGGTCACGTAGTCGCTCTGCAGCTCGGTCAGCAGGCTCGCGCGCAGGTTGCGCGTCAGCACCGCGGACAGCGCGAGCGCCACCGTCAGACACGGGAGGAAGAGATGGTGCAGGCGCTCGAGCCAGTCGCTGCCGTATCCCGACACGGGGAACCACCCCAGCGACACGCTGAACAGCAGGATCACCATGATGGCCAGCCAGAACGCGGGCAGCCCCAGACCGATCGTCGACACCAGACGGATCAGGTGGTCGAGCACGCGCCCGCGATGGCGCGCGGCCCCGGTCGCGAGCGGCAGGGCGATCATCACCGCCAGCAGCACGCTGCCTGCCACCAGCAGGACGGTGGGCGGGAGGCGCGCATCGACGAGCTTGAGCGTGTCGACGCGGTAGATGATCGACTTGCCCATCTCGCCGTGCATGAGGTTGCGCACGAAGTACACGTACTGCAGCCACAGCGGCTCATCCAGCCCGAACTGGGCGCGGATGCGCGCGATGGCTTCCGGCGTGCTGCGCACGCCGAGCAGCATGCGCGCGGGATCGCCGGGAATGGCGCGCATCATCGCGAACACCAGCACGCTGATGCCGAACAGCACCGGCAGCAGCTGAACCGGGCGCCAGAGCACGAACAGGTAGCGGTGCATGGCTACGGGCTCGAAGCCTGCGATGGCGCGAGCGTGGCCGTGGTGCCCGCCGCGCGGATCGCGCGCGCTGCGCCCCTCGTCATCCGATTCGCCCCGCGACGCCGTGCGTGGACGCGCACCTCACGCCGCCCGCTCGGCGGCGAGCTTGCGGTCGAGAAAATCGGCCACGGCCCGCATGCAGGCCGGCCGTTCTTCCACGTGCGGCATGTGGCTGGAGTGCTCGAAGATCACCCACTCGACATCCCGGATGCGATCCGCGAACGGCTGCACCACCTCCGGCGCCGCCTCGTCGTGGCGCCCCGAGATCAGCAGCGTCGGCACCGCGATCGCGTGCAGCCGGTCGATCACCGACCAGTCCTTCAGGCTGCCGACGACGTGGAACTCGGTCGGGCCGTTCATCGCGTGATAGACCGTGGGGTCCGCGTCCATCGCGTCGAACGTCCGCTTCACCTCGTCCGGCCACGGGTCGAGGCGACAGACATGCCGCTGGTAGAACACCTGCGTCGCGGCCTTGTAGGCCGCGCTGTCGGTCGTCCCCGCGGACTCGTGCGAGAGCAGCGTCGCCTGCACGTCGTCCGGCAGTTCGGCGCGCAGCCGCGCGGCGGCCTGCAACCACAACGGCATCGACGCGGGCGAGTTGGCGATGACCAGCGCCTGCAGCCCCGGCGGCGCGGTCACCGCGTGTTCCGCGGCCAGCATGCCGCCCCACGACTGGCCCAGCAGCGCGTAGCGCTGCGCGATGCCCAGATGCCGCAGCAGCGAGTCCAGCTCGTCGAGAAACAGCCGCGGCTGCCAGAACGCGGCCGGCTGGTCGGGCAGATGCGTCGAGCGCCCGTTGCCGAGCTGGTCGTAGTGGATGACCGCGCGCCCGGTCTGCGCGAGGTCGCGGTAAGCGTCGACGTAGTCGTGCGTGCAGCCGGGCCCGCCGTGCGCGACGACCAGCGGCACCTTGCCGCTGCGCAGGTCGCCGCAGACGCGGTACCAGGTGCGATACGCCCCGAAAGGCGCGAAGCCGTCCACGCAATCCACCATCACGCAAACCTGTCCGTGAATCGAGGTTGAAGAATCGTTCCGCGCCGCACTCGCGGGGTCGGGGCGTGGCAGCTCGGTCACGCGATCGACCGCCACAGCGCGCACCGCGGTCACCACCGGTCGTGCGTTGCGGCATGCGATCGCCGGCGCGTCGAGCAGGACGTGCCAGCGCGAGCTGGCGTCGATCGGAAACATCAATACCGGGCCAGCCCGTCCTGACATTGACGCTCGACGCTCCACCCGATCCTCGCGAGCGCCGCGCGCACCTGTTGCGCCTTCACCAGAGGCCACCGACTCGCGCCGCCGCTGGACGCGCCGTGCATGAACTCGTTCGCGTGCAGATCTGCCGTGGAGTCCGTGGCCCCATGCAACGCGGGCCATCAGCGCGCGCTGCAACTCGTCGGGGAGATTGCGGACCGCGAGGGTCGGCAAGGCTCGAAGGTCCCGGCCCAGGCCTTGTGACGTTACGCGGCGCGTAATACTGTCGCTGGATGATCCAGTCGTTCAAATGCAAGGACACGAAGGCGCTCTACGAGGGCCGGAACCCTCGCCGCTTCAGGGCACTGGCCACGGTCGCCGAGCGCAAGCTCGCGCAGCTCGACGCGGCGCAGACGCTGGCCTTCCTGAAGGCGCCTCCCGGCAATCACCTGGAGGCTCTTGCCGGCGATCGAACGGGTCAACACAGCATCCGGATCAACGACCAATGGCGCATCTGTTTCGTGTGGACCGCAAGCGGTCCGGCAGATGTCGAGATCGTCGACTACCACTGAGAGCAACGACATGGCCCGCCCTACCAACCGCATGCGTCCCGTGCACCCCGGCGAGGTGCTGCGGGAGGACTACCTGGCGCCGCTCGGGCTGAGCGTCAATGCGCTGTCCGTGGCGCTGGGTGTGCCTGCGACCCGGATCCACGAGATCGTCAAGGAGCGACGCGCGATCACCGCCGACACGGCGGCTCGACTGGCCAGGCATTTCGGCGGCGACGCAGCCTCGTGGCTCGTGATGCAAGCCCACTACG
>JALORJ010000138.1 GCA_025459035.1 Burkholderiales bacterium | reverse complement strand
AACGCGGCCTTGCCCATCACGCGCTTGAGCATCATCCGGCCTGCCACCGCGACGGCGACCGGCGTCGCATCGAGCGCGTCGCCCGATGTCTCGCCGTGCACAGCGTGCAGGTCGCCGGCCAGATGCGTGCGGCGGAAGTCGTTCGGGAAGGCGATGCCTTGCGCGCGCAGCGCCGCGAGCTTCGCGCGGCGCTCTTCGACGATCGAGTGGGTGTCGGCCGCGGCGGTCGTCGTGGCGGGAGCGGGTTGCGGATCGGTCATGGCGGTCAGACGCCCTGCTTCAGCGAGGCGGTGATGAATTCGTCGAGATCGCCGTCGAGCACCCCCTGGGTGTTGCCGATCTCGACGTTGGTGCGCAGGTCCTTGATGCGCGACTGGTCCAGCACGTACGAACGGATCTGGTGGCCCCAGCCGATGTCGGTCTTGCTGTCCTCGAGGGCGCGCTTCTCTCGTAGAGCTTGGCCTTCAGCATCGCCATCGCCTCGGCGCGGTTGCGGTGCTGCGAGCGGTCGTTCTGGCACTGCACGACGATGTTGGTCGGCAGGTGCGTGATGCGGATCGCGCTGTCGGTCTTGTTGACGTGCTGGCCGCCGGCGCCGCTGGCGCGGAAGGTGTCGATGCGCAGGTCCGCCGGGTTGATCTCGACCTCGATCGAGTCGTCGACCTCGGGGTACACGAAGACGCTCGCGAACGACGTGTGACGGCGCGCGTTCGAGTCGAACGGGCTCTTTCGCACCAGCCGGTGCACGCCGGTCTCGGTGCGCAGCATGCCGTAGGCGTACTCGCCGCTGAACTTGATCGACGCGCTCTTCAGGCCCGCGACTTCGCCGGGCGATTCCTCGAGCAGCTCGACGCCGTAGCCGCGCCGCTCGCCGTACTTGAGATACATGCGCTCGAGCATCTGCACCCAGTCCTGCGCCTCGGTGCCGCCCTGGCCGGCCTGGATGTCGAGGAAGCAGTTGTTGGGGTCCATCGGGTGATGGAACATGCGGCGGAACTCGAGCGTCGCGACCTGCTTCTCGACGCCATCGACATCGTCCTCGACCGCTTCGAGCGTCGCGTCGTCGGCCTCGTCGCGCGCCATCTCGAACATCTCGCGGTTGTCGATCAGCCCACGCTCGATCGCGTCGAGCGCGTCGACGGTGCCTTCGAGCGCCTTGCGCTCGCGACCCAGCTCCTGCGCCTTGCCCGAGTCGTTCCACACGGCCGGGTCCTCGCCCAGCCGGACAACCTCGATCAGGCGTGCCTTCTTCGCGTCGTAGTCAAAGAAACCTCCGCAGTTCACGGCTGCGGACCCCGAGATCGTCGAGGCGGGCGATCAGCGCGTTGAGGCGTTCGGCTTCCATGGGCGTGCAGGGACGAGAGCGTCGGACAAGCCCGCGAGTCTATCGCCGCTTCAGGCCTCGACCCAGTGCTCGACGTGCGCCTTCACGCGACGCGTGCCGTTCCACTCGTCGACGTCGATACGCAGCGCTGCCTCGATGCGCCGCGGCAGCGGGTCGGCGCGGCGAAACAGCACCGCCTCGTGCGTCGTGCGCCCGTCGCACGCGCGCAGCGTGAGGCCGCGGTGGGCGCCGTCGCGGCCGAGCGGCCGGTCCTGCACCACGTCGAAGCGGTCGTGGAACAGCGGCGGCGCGAAGCCCTGGCCCCACACCTCGTCGGCCAGTGCTTCGGCGGTCGCGAGGGTCCAGTCGGCGTCGTCGAGCGGACCGTCGGTGTCGACGATGCGCTCGAGGTCGTGCGCCGGCAGCCGCTCGCGCACGACGGCCTCGAACTGCATCGCGAACGCGTCGAGATGCTCGGCCGCGACCGTCAGGCCGGCCGCCATCGCGTGGCCGCCGAACGTGCGGATCAGGCCCGGCGCGCGGCGGTCGACGAGGTCGAGCGCATCGCGCAGGTGCAGCGTCGGGATCGAGCGCCCCGAGCCCTTCCACGCCCCGGCCGGCGCGCCGGGGTCGTCGGGGGCGAAGCACACGGTCGGGCGGTGCATGCGGTCCTTCACGCGTGACGCGACCAGTCCGACGACGCCGGCATGCCACGCCACGTCGTGCAGCACGACCGTCGCGCCATCGGGAATCGCGCGGTGCACGAGGCCGTCGAGCGCGGTCGCCAGCATGTCGCCCTCCACCGACTTGCGGTCGCGGTTGAACTGCTCGAGCTGCGACGCCAGGGCGTTGGCGGCACCGATGTCGTCGGCGAGGAGGCAGGCGATGCCGGTGGCCATGTCGTCCATGCGCCCCGCGGCGTTGATGCGCGGGCCGAAGACGAAGCCGAGATCCTGCGTGCCCAGCCGCGCCGGCGTGCGCCTGGCCGCGGTCGCGAGTGCCGCCAGCCCGGGTCGCAGCGGCCCGCGTCGCAGCCGGGCAAGGCCCTGCGCGACGAGGATGCGGTTGTTGCGGTCCAGCGGCACGACGTCGGCGACGGTGCCGATCGCGACCAGATCGAGCAGGTCGCGCAGGTCCGGCTCGGGTGCTCGCGCGAAGGCGCCGCGCCGACGCAGTTCGGCCCGCAGCGCGAGCAGCACGTAGAACATCACGCCGACGCCGGCGATCGCCTTGCTCGGGAAGGCGCAGCCGGGCTGGTTCGGGTTCACGATCGCCAGCGCGTCGGGGACGCTCGTGCCGGGCAGGTGGTGATCGGTCACGAGCACCGGCATGCCGAGGCGGCGCGCTTCGGCGATGCCGTCGAACGCGGCGATGCCGTTGTCGACCGTGATCAGCAGGTCGGGGCGGCGCTCGGCGGCCACGCGCACGATCGCCGGCGTGAGGCCGTAGCCGAAGCCCGCGCGCCGCGGCACCAGGCTGTCGACCGTCGCGCCCATGCGGCGCAGCCCCAGCACGCCGACGGCGGCGGCGGTCGCGCCGTCGGCGTCGTAGTCGCCCACGATCAGAAGACGCCGGCCCGCGGCGATGGCGTCGGCCAGCGCGTGCGCCGCCGCATCGATGCCGCGCATCGCGTCGGGCGGTGCGAGGTCGGCGAGCTTCGTCGTGTGCTGTGCCGGCCCGGCGACCCCGCGCGCCGCGAGCAGGCGCGCGACCAGCGGCGGTGTGCCGTCGGCGATCAGCGCGGCGACGGCGTCGGCGGGAACCGGGCGGCGGCGAAAGCGCGGCGGGGCGACGGAGTCGGACACGCAGGGACGCTACGCGGCGCGGTGCGCGGCCGTCACCACGGCAGCGTGCGACCGGCGTGATCGACGAAGCCGTGACGCCCGGTGCCGCGGTGCGCGTCGATCACCGCCAGCATGCCCTTCACGCTGGTCTCGACCGACAGCGTCGCGTTGGCGCCGCCCATGTCGGTGCGCACCCAGCCCGGGTGCATCGCGAGCACGGTGATGTCGGGTCCGGCGAGCGTCGCGCACCACGACCTGACCATCGCGTTCAGCGCTGCCTTGCTCGCGCGGTACAGGTCGTAGCCGCCCGACGTGTTGTCGCCGATGCTGCCCAGCTGCGAGGTCATCAGCGCAACCACGCTGCGCGGCGCCATGCGGTCGGCGAACCTGCGCGCGATGCGCAACGGCGCGATGGTGTTGGTCACGAACAGCGTCGCGATCTCGTCGCGCGTCACGCGGTGCACGTCCTGATGGCGCGGACCGAAGATGCCGGCGTTGACGAACAGCACGTCGAGCCGGCCGCCGTCCAGACGCGCGCGCAGCGCGTCGATCGCGTCGGCGTCCTCGACATCGAGCGTCTCGATGACCACGCGGCCCGGGTGCTTCGCGGCGACCGCCTGCAGCGCGGTGGCGTGTGCCGGATCGCGCGCGGTGGCGATGGTGTTCCAGCCGGCGCGGGCCCAGGCGTCGGCAAGACCGAGGCCGAGCCCGCGCGAGGCGCCGGCGACGAGGACGGTGGAGGCAGAAGTCATGGCAGGGGTCCGCAACGTGGGGGCAGGAAGGCGACGCCGATCATGCCGGCAGCAGGGTCGCGTCGAAGGGGCGTGGGCGGCGCCACAGGTTCCAGCGATCGCGCGCGCGCCAGTCGAGTGTCACGCAACGGCGCGCCCCGAAGCCGACCAGTTGCAGCGCATCGTGCTGCCCGGCCGCGACCGCCGCGACCGCGTCGGCGACCGGCCCCGCGTCGATGGCCGCAACCGCAGCCCGCCACGCGGTCATGTCGCCCTGCATCGCGGCGGCGCGCGCCGTGTCGATCACGACGAGCGCTTGCCCGGTCGGCGCCGGCGCGACCGCGGCCGACGCGGTCGCGAGGCCGCAGGCGCGCGCCCAGCCGCTGATCGCGGCGTCGTCGGCATGCACGTGCGTGAACCCCCCGGCGTCGGCAGACGCCGGGCCGCTGCCCCACCACCACAACGCGTTGATCGCCGGCGCCCCGCGCGCTTCGCGCGCGGCGTTGACCGGATGGTCGTGCAGCAGCATCTCGATCTCGGCACCGCGCGCGGCCCAGCGGCGCGCGTCGTCGCCGCGCGGGCGCAGTGCGTCGATGCTGCGGCCGTGGGCGACGCCGACCGGCACGGTGTCCAGCGCGATGGGCGTCGGCGCCGACACGAGCCAGCGATCCGGCGTCAGCACGTCGAAGTCGATGCCGTCGGTGGCGTACATCGCGGCGATCGAGGCTTGCAGCGCCGCAGCCTCGTCGGCGTGCACGGCCAGCGCAGCACCGGCGACGAGGAACAGTTCCACGCCCTGCGCGCGCAGATGGACCGGGGTCGCGAGCAGCGCGCCCGGCGCCGCCGTGCGCGCGTGCGCGGCGGCCATCCAGCGCGCCCACGGCGCGCGGTGCGGCTCGAGCCCGAGCCGGCGCGCGAACCAGGTCTCGAGGCTGTCGGCGTCGCCGGGCGTCACGCGCCCGCGCGCGGCGATGCGCGACAGATGGGTGAGCGGCAGTCCGGCCGCGGGCGACGCGACGGTGCGGTCGGGCCAGAACAGATCGGGAACGAGCAGGGTGAGCGACACGCGGCGGACGATGCGAGGTTGGGGCGAAGGGTCGGCAAGCGGCGGTTGCCCCGATGTGCCGCGCGCCCGCGGGAGCGGCAGGCGGCGCGGACATGGCGGCGCGAAACAGGCGGCGCGGACATGGCGGCGTCAACATGGCCGCAAGCCGCTGCCCGCGTCGACCGCGCGCGGTGGTGGATGTTCCGGCGCGTGCGTGCCGCCATCGGCGGCGCAGGGCGCGGGGGGCGTCTGGCACACTCGACCGGTCCCCCGATGTCGCGGCCGCTCGAGCGCCGACGATGCTCCCCTACGAATACTTCGTCGGCCTGCGCTACACCCGCGCGAAGCGGCGCAACCACTTCATCAGCTTCATCTCGATGACCTCGATGGCCGGCATCGCGCTCGGCGTCGCCGCGCTGATCGTCGTGCTGTCGGTCATGAACGGGTTCCAGAAGGAACTGCGCGCCCGCATCCTCGGGGTCGCGTCGCACGTGCAGATCGGCAGCTTCGAAGGGGCGCTGGCCGACTGGCCCGCGATCGCGCGGATCGGTCAGGCGCATCCCGAGGTCGTCGCGACCGCGCCGTTCGTCAACGCCCAGGGGCTCGTGTCCTACGGCCAGTCGGTGCAGGGCGCGATCGTGCGCGGCGTGCTTCCGGCCGACGAGGATCGCGTCGCCGACATCGGCCGCAGCATGAAGAAGGGCACGCTGAGCGCGCTGGCCCCGGGCCGGTTCGGCATCGTGCTGGGCTCCGAACTCGCGGCCAGCCTGGGCGTGCGTCTCGGCGACAGGGTCACGCTGATCGCGCCGCAGGGCACGGTGACGGCCGCCGGCGTGCTGCCGCGCATCCGCACCTTCACGGTGGTCGGCATCTTCGAGGTCGGGATGTACGAGTACGACTCGGGCCTCGCGCTGATCCACCTCGACGACGCGCAGCGGCTGTTCCGCTTCGGCGACCGCGTGTCCGGGGTGCGACTGAAGCTGCGCGATCTGTTCGACGCGCCCCGCGTGGCACGCGAGCTGTCGGACGGCCTGCGCGTCGACGCGTACGTGTCCGACTGGACGCGCAGCCATGCGAACTTCTTCCGCGCGGTGCAGATCGAGAAGCGGGTGATGTTCATCATCCTCACGCTGATCGTCGCGGTCGCGGCCTTCAACATCGTGTCGACGCTCGTCATGGCCGTGACCGACAAGCAGGCCGACATCGCGATCCTGCGCACGCTGGGTGCGAGTCCGGCCGAGGTGATGCGAGTGTTCATCGTGCAGGGCGCGCTGATCGGCGCGGTCGGCACCGCGATCGGCACGATCGGCGGCGTGCTGCTGGCGCTGAACGTGGCCACCGTGGTGCCGTTCATCGAGCGCAGCTTCGGCGTCCAGTTCCTCGCCAAGGACGTCTACTACATCAGCGATCTGCCGTCGCAGCTCGAGTGGGGCGACGTGACGGTGATCGTGGGCGTGTCGCTGGTGCTGAGCCTCGTCGCGACGCTGTACCCGAGTTCGCGTGCGGCGCGCATCGACCCCGCGGCCGCACTGCGCCACGAGTGACGCGACGATGCGACGCTGGTTCTCGCGCGCGGTGACCGAGCGCCCCGACGACGACGACGAGGCGGGTGCGCAAGGCGACCCGTCCCACGTCATCGCGGCACGCGCGCTCGGCAAGACGTACGCCGAGGGCACGGCGCCCGTCGAGGTGCTCGGTGGCGTCGATCTGGTGGTGCGGCGTGCCGAGAGCGTCGCGATCGTCGGCAGTTCGGGCTCGGGCAAGAGCACGCTGCTGCATCTGCTCGGCGGACTCGACGTCCCGACGCGCGGACAGGTGCGCCTGATGGGACAGCGCCTGGCGGCGCTGTCGGCCCACGATGTCGGCCGCCTGCGCAACGCGCACCTGGGCTTCGTCTACCAGTTCCATCACCTGCTGGCGGAGTTCACCGCGCTCGAGAACGTCGCGATGCCGCTGTACATCCGGCGCATGCCCGAGCGCGAAGCGCACGCCGCCGCCCGCGCGATGCTCGAGCGCGTCGGGCTGGGACAGCGCCTCGGGCATGTGCCCGGCGAGCTGTCCGGCGGCGAGCGCCAGCGGGCCGCGCTCGCGCGTGCGCTCGTGACGCAGCCGGGCTGTCTGCTCGCGGACGAGCCGACCGGCAACCTCGACCGGCGCAATGCGCAGGGGGTGCTCGACCTGATGCTCGCGCTCAACCGCGACCTGGGCACCGCGCTGGTGATCGTCACGCACGACATGGAGATCGCCGCGCGCATGCAGCGTGTGCTGCATCTGGACGACGGCGTGCTGCGGCCCGACTGAGAACCGCAGACGCGTCGCGCGATCAGGCGGCCGCCGCGGGCGGGTCCGGGTCGAGGCTGCGCCAGAGCACCCAAGTCGCGACCGTGCGCCACGGCGCCCACTGCTCGGCGATCGAGCGCATCTTGAGCTTCGACAGCGGCTGGCCGTCGTTGTAGTGCAGGCTCATCGCCCGCTGCAGGCCG
>JALORJ010000137.1 GCA_025459035.1 Burkholderiales bacterium | reverse complement strand
AGAATCCATGCCACGGAAATTCGGCCCGAAAGCGTTCCGGATCAGTGACTTGAGAGCATCCGGCGCCTTCGTGCCGCACCGATCTGGTGCGCATCGATCGCTTGCGCCTCCAGATGGTGCCGGAGAACATCGTGCCACGCCGAGTGTTGGTGCAACCCAGTTCCGCGGTCCCCGAGACGGGTCCGCCCCTGCCCGAGGAGCCCTCCATGCCTGAATCCGCCGCCGTGCTGTCCGCCGCCGTCGCCCGGGCGCGCGATCAGGGGGTTGCCTACGACGGCGCGGTACTTCCCGCCGAGGCGCGCCATCTGCTGGACGCGCTGCCGTCCGCGCGCCTCGTCGACGTGCGCACCCGCGCCGAGTGGGACTACGTCGGTCGCGTGCCGGGCAGCCTCGAGATCGAGTGGCAGCGCTGGCCGGGCGGCGTGCCCAATGCCGCGTTCATGGACGAACTGCAGCTCGCCGTGCCCGACCGGGCGACGCCGCTGCTCTTCATGTGCCGCAGCGGCGCGCGGTCGCACGCGGCGGCCACTGCGGCGAAGGCGGCCGGCTATCGCCAGGTATTCAACGTGCTCGAAGGGTTCGAGGGCGATCGCGACGCGGCCGGGCACCGCAACACGATCGGCGGCTGGCGCGCGGCCGGCCTGCCGTGGACGCAGAGCTGATCAGCCCGCCGACCAGTCGACCCAGCCCGAGAACGCGGTCAGCAGCACGAGCCCGCCGAACACGATCCGGTACCACGCGAACGCGGTGAAGTCGTGCGACGCGACGAACCGCAGCAGCCCGCGCACGGCGATCAGCGCCGACACGAACGCGGTGACGAACCCGACCGCGAACAGCGGCACGTCCTGGGCCGACAGCAGGTCGCGGTGCTTCAGCAGGTCGTAGAGCGCCGCGGCCGTCAGCGTCGGGATCGCGAGGAAGAACGAGAACTCGGTCGCCGCCCGGCGCGACAGGCCGAACCACAGGCCGCCGATGATCGTGGCGCCGGACCGTGACGTGCCGGGAAGCAGCGCGAGCGCCTGCGCGAAGCCGAGCTTCATCGCGTCGGTCCAGTGCAGATCGTCGACGTCGTCGACGCGCGGCCGCCGCGGCCGCCGCTCGATCAGCAGGATCGCCACGCCGCCGACCACGAACGCCACCGCGACCGGGACCGGGTGGAACAGCGTCGCCTTCACCGCCTTGCCGAACGCCAGACCGAGCACCGCCGCAGGCAGAAAGGCGATCAGCAGGTTGATGACGAAGCGCTGCTGGGTGCGCTCGCGCGCGATGCCGACGACCGCGGCGACGAGGCGCCTGCGGTACTCCCAGCACACCGCGAGGATGGCGCCGAGCTGGATGAAGATCTCGAACACCTGCGCCTTGGCGCCGACGAAGCCGAGCAGCTGCGCCGCGATGATGAGATGGCCGGTGCTGGAGATCGGCAGGAACTCGGTCAGCCCTTCGACGAGCCCGAGAACGACCGCCTTCAGCAGGAGGGAGAGGTCCATGGCGAGCGCGAGCCTATCAGCGGCTCGATCGCTTCGATCGCGAAGCTGCAGGAGAAAGCGTCATCCGACGCGTCTACCATGCGCCCATCGCGTCAGGCTTCGCCGAATCGATCGCCGCGTCGGCTCTTCGCACCATGATCAAGCAGATCACGCCCGAGCAGCTCAAGCCGGGGATGTACATCCACGATCTGAACTGCGACTGGATGTCGCATCCGTTCGTGCGCAGCCGGTTCCTGCTCGACAACCCCGACGACATCCGCAAGATCGTCGACGCCGGGATCCGCGAGGTCTACATCGACACGAAGCGCGGGGCCGACGTGCCCGACGCGCCGACCATCGCGGAGGTCAAGGCCGAGGTCGAGGCCGAGATGAAGCGCGTGGCCGAGGCGCCGATCGTGACCGAGCTGCGCGTGTCGACCTCCGAGGAGCTCGAGCGCGCCACGCGCATCCACAAGCAGGCCCACAGCATCGTCAAGCGCGTGATGCAGGACGTGCGGCTGGGCCGCGCGGTCGAGATCGAGGCGGTCGAGGGCGTGGTCGAGGACATCACCGCGTCGATCCTGCGCAACGCCGGAGCGCTGATCGGCCTCGGGCACATCAAGGACGCCGACGAGTACACCTTCCTGCACTCGGTGAGCGTCGGCACGCTGCTGGTGGCCTTCGCGCGGTCGATGAAGCTCGACGACGCCACGATCCGTCAGGCGGGCATCGGCGGCCTGCTGCACGACACCGGCAAGGCGAAGACGCCGACGCACATCCTGAACAAGCCCGGCAAGCTCACCGACGAGGAGTTCGCGGTGATCCGGCGCCATCCGCAGGACGGCTACGACATCCTCGTGCAGACGCCCGACGTCGGCGAGATTCCGCTCACCATCACGATCCAGCATCACGAGCGCGTCGACGGTTCGGGCTATCCGAACAAGCTGCCTGCCGGCGACATCCACACGCTGGGCAAGATGGCCGCGATCGTCGACGTCTACGACGCGATCACCGCCGACCGCGTCTATCACAAGGGCATGCAGCCGACCGACGCGCTGCGCAAGCTGTTCGAGTGGAGCAAGTTCCACTTCGATTCGCTGCTGGTGCAGTCCTTCCTGCGCTGCATCGGCATCTACCCGACCGGGACGCTGGTGATGCTCGAGAGCGGCCGCCTCGCGGTCGTCACGCAGCAGCACGACAGCAACATGCTGCTGCCCACGGTGCGCACGATCTTCGACACGAAGAAGAACGTCTACGTGAAGCCCGAGTACGTCGACCTGTCGCGCAAGATGGGCGCCGGCGGCGCCGACCGCATCACCGGCCACGAGGCCCCCGAGAAGTGGGGCATCGATCCGATGCGGTTCATGTGATCGCGGGGTCCTGCCGCCAGAAGTGATGCAGGGGTCCGTGACCGGACCCCACCGCCAGCCGGTCCGCGTGCCGGATCGCGCCCTGCACGTAGTCGCGCGCCTCGCGTACCGCGTCGCGCGCCGCGGGCCGCGACGGCAGCAGCGCCGCGATCGCCGACGACAGCGTGCAGCCGGTGCCGTGGGTGTTGCGGGTCGCGATCCGCGGCCCTTCGAGCCGCAGGGTTCCGGCCGTGTCGACGAACACGTCGTGCAGCGTCTCGCCGTGGCCGTGGCCGCCCTTCACCAGCACGCTGCGTGCGCCGAGCAGGCGAAGCTTCTCGCCGGCGGCGGCCATCGCGACGGGGTCGTCGTCGACGACCTGACCGACGAGCGCCTCGGCCTCGGGCAGGTTCGGGGTGAGCACGGTGGCGAGCGGCAGCAGCCGATCGCGCAGCGTCGCGACGGCCTCGGGGGCGAGCAGGCGATCGCCGCTCTTGGCGACCATCACCGGATCGAGCACGACGAACCGCGGTCGGTGCCGTTCGAGCGCCGTGGCGACGGTCTCGATCAGGTCCGGCGTCGCGAGCATCCCGATCTTCACCGCGTCGACGCGCACGTCGTCGAACAGCGTGTCGAGCTGCAGCGCGAGGAAGGCGGCCGGCACCGGATGGATGCCGGTCACCGCACGCGTGTTCTGCGCGGTCAGTGCGGCGATCACGCCGCAGCCGTACGCGCCGAGCGCCGCGAAGGCCTTGAGGTCGGCGAGGACACCGGCGCCGCCGGACGGATCGACGCCGGCGATCGACAGCACGTTGGCCGGCGCCGCGGCCGTGTCGACCCCGCGGCTCATGCGCGCGAGTACAGCTGTGCGCCGGCGTCGACGAACTCGGCCGCCTTGTCGCGCAGGCCGGTCTCGACCGCAGCCTCGGGAGCGATGCCGCGCGCCCGGGCCCAGTCGCGCACGTCCTGGGTGATCTTCATCGAGCAGAAGTGCGGCCCGCACATCGAGCAGAAGTGCGCGAGCTTCGCGCCGGCCTGCGGCAGCGTCGCGTCGTGGAAGTCGCGCGCGGTCTCGGGGTCGAGACCGAGGTTGAACTGGTCCTCCCAGCGAAACTCGAAGCGCGCCTTCGACAGCGCGTTGTCGCGGGCCTGCGCGCCCGGATGGCCCTTGGCCAGATCGGCCGCGTGCGCCGCGATGCGGTACGCGATCAGCCCCGCCTTCACGTCGTGCTTGTCGGGCAGGCCGAGGTGTTCCTTCGGCGTCACGTAGCAGAGCATCGCGGTACCGAACCAGCCGATCATCGCGGCGCCGATCGCGCTGGTGATGTGGTCGTGCCCCGGCGCGATGTCGGTGGTCAGCGGCCCCAGCGTGTAGAACGGTGCTTCGTGGCACAGCGCGAGCTGCTGCTCCATGTTCTCGCGGATGCGGTGCATCGGCACGTGACCCGGACCTTCGACCATGGTCTGCACGTCGTGCTTCCACGCCACTTTCACGAGCTCGCCCAGCGACTGCAGCTCGGCCATCTGCGCGGCGTCGTTGGCGTCGTGGATCGAGCCCGGGCGCAGCCCGTCGCCCAGCGAGAAGGCGACGTCGTAGGCCCGCATGATTTCGCAGATCTCCTCGAAGTGCGTCCAGAGGAAGTTCTCGCGGTGATGCGCGAGACACCAGCGCGCGAGGATCGAGCCGCCGCGGGACACGATTCCGGTCAGCCGGTTCGCCGTCAGTGGCACGTACGCGAGCCGCACGCCGGCGTGGATCGTGAAGTAGTCGACGCCCTGCTCGGCCTGCTCGATCAGCGTGTCGCGAAACAGCGGCCAGGTCAGTTCCTCGGCGCGACCGTCGACCTTCTCGAGCGCCTGGTAGATCGGCACCGTGCCGACCGGCACCGGGCTGTTGCGCACGATCCACTCGCGCGTCTCGTGGATGTGGCGCCCGGTCGACAGATCCATGATCGTGTCGGCACCCCAGCGCGTCGCCCAGGTCGTCTTCTCGACCTCCTCGGCGATTCCCGAGCTCACGGCCGACGTGCCGATGTTCGCGTTCACCTTCACCAGGAAGTTGCGGCCGATGATCATCGGCTCGGACTCCGGGTGGTTCACGTTGGCCGGCAGGATCGCGCGACCGCGCGCGATCTCGTCGCGCACGAACTCGGGCGTGATCTCGCGCGGCATCGCCGCGCCGTGCGCGTCGCCGGGGTGCTGACGCAGCAGCGCTTCGGGCAGCGCCTCGCGACACTGGTTCTCGCGGATCGCGACGAACTCCATCTCGGGCGTCACGATGCCGGCGCGTGCGTAGTGCATCTGCGTGACGTTGCATCCCGGGCGAGCGCGGCGCGGCATGCGCGTCGGCGTGAAGCGCATGGCGGCGGTCGCCGGATCGGCCAGCCGCGCGGCGCCGTACCGGGTGGTCGGACCGGGCAGGGCCTCGGTGTCGCCGCGTTCCTCGATCCAGCGCGCGCGCAGGGCCGGCAGGCCCGCGCGGACGTCGATGCGCGCCAGCGGGTCGGTGTACGGACCGGACGTGTCGTAGACGCGCAGCGGCGCGTTGTGCTCTGCACCGAACGACGCCGGCGTGTCCGCCAGGGTGATCTCGCGCATCGGTACGCGCAGATCCGGCCGCGAGCCGGTGACGTGGACCTTGCGCGACGCGGGCAGCGGCGTGACGGTGGCGGGGTCGAGCGGCGCGGCAGGCGCGTCGAGCGGCGAGCGAGCGTTCATCGGTGGCTCCGTGATCGACACGGACCGCGCCGCACGAAGGGGCGCGCGACCGATGCGCACGCCCTCGCGGACCCGGCGACACCGGCGACACGTTCCCTACGGCGGCATGACCCGCATCAGGTTCGAAGGGTGTCTCTCACCGGTGCGACCCCCATGGCCGACCGGACCCCCACGTGACGGGCGGATGCTGAACCAACCGTGGGATACTCGCAACGGTCGATTTCCCAAGGCACACGAGCCCGCCCGCACGATGGACACGCAGGTCGCGCGCTTCAACATGATCGAGTCCCAGATCCGCACGTGGGACGTCTTCGATCAGCGGATCCTCGACCTGTACGACAGCGTGCCGCGCGATGCCTTCGTGCCCGAGGCCATGCGCGGTCTGGCGTACGCCGACATGGAAGTGCCGCTCGGCCATGGCGCCGCGATGCTCGCGCCCAAGCTCGAAGCCCGCATGCTCCAGGAACTCCAGCTGCAGCCGACCGATCGCGTGCTCGAGATCGGCACCGGGTCGGGCTTCTCGACCACGCTGCTGTCGCATCTGGTCGCGCACGTCGTGTCGGTCGAGCGCGTACCCGAACTCGCCGCGGCCGCGCAGACGCGCATCCAGGCGCGAGGGGGCCGCGGGACGGTCGTCGTCGAGACCGGCGACGCGGCGCTCGGCTGGCCGACCCGTGCGCCGTACGACGCGATCCTCGTGACCGCCGCGCTTCCGCTGGTGCCCGACGAGATGCTCGCGCAGCTCGCCCCGGGCGGCCGGCTGCTGGCGGTGGTCGGCGCGCCGCCGATCCAGACGGCGCGGCTGTTCACGCGGGCGCCGGCCGGCGGCTTCGCGTCCACCGGGCTGTTCGAGACGCGCATCGCGCCGCTGGTGAATGCGCGCGCGCCCGAGCGGTTCGTCTTCTGATGATCGAGCACATCGACGCGCCGACGCTGTCGGCGTGGCTCGCCGATGCCGACCGCGCACCGCCACTGGTGCTCGACGTGCGCGAGCCGTGGGAGACCGATCTCGGCACGATCCCCGGCAGCGTGTGCCTGCCGATGGGCCGGATCCCGCAGACCTTCCACGACCTCGATCCCGCGCGCGACTGGGTGGTCGTCTGCCATCATGGGGCGCGCAGCCTGCAGGTCGCGCGCTTCCTCGATGCGCAGGGCTTCGCGCGGCTGCACAACCTCGACGGCGGCATCGACGCCTGGTCGCGCCTCGTCGATCCCGGGGTGCGTCGCTACTGAAGCGCTGCGCCGTCGCCCGTCCGTCGTCCTCCCTGTTCGCGTCCTTCGCCCATGCCCGTCCTGCGTCTGTCTGCCGTGTCGCTCGCCGTCCTGCTCGCTGCCGCACCGGCGCGGGGAGCGGACCTGATGTCGGTGTATCGGGAGGCGTTGAGCGCGGACAGTCAGTACGCGTCGGCGCGGGCGTCGTATC